>CAMTBF010000132.1 GCA_947068385.1 uncultured Lachnospiraceae bacterium | reverse complement strand
GAACTTCTTCACCAGGGAAAATACGCCAAGCAGCTCCTCTTCCTCCAAAATATAGTTCACGGAATCGCAGACGCACAGGACGGTGCCCACCGTGCTGTAGAGATCCAGCTCCCGCATGTCCTGCTGCAGGTAGAGGATCTCGGAGCCGCTCCTCTCCTTCTTCTCCATGGCGGCGTTCAGCATGCTCCCGGAGGCGTCCACCCCTATCATGTCGTAGCCTTTCGCATACATCAGCTCCGTCAGCGTCCCGGTGCCGCAGCCTAAGTCCACCACCAGGTTGCGCTCGGACTCCAAAAGCCCCTCCACGTCCCGCTCCGGCTTGGACACGCCGTATTTCCGGATCAGGCCGTCTATGCGCTCCGCCCATTCCTCATAAGGGACATTGTCCATGAACCTGTCGTAGACACTTGCAAAATCCTGATAGATATCCATGCTGGCCTCCCCCTTTCATCTTCTGCACAGCGTGGGCTTTTTCCCACAGACTGTCTTTCTCACAGATAGTCGTCCGACCATTCCATGTTCTCGCCGTCCCCGGTATCGCTTCCTGCATCACCGCCGGCACTGCCGCCGCTGTCCCCGGGATTTACGGGCACCTCAGGCGGAGCGACGTTAGTCCCGCCGCTGACGGAACCGGAGCCGGGATTCGGAGCCCCGGGATTCGGGTTCCCCGGGTTCGGATTCCCCCCGCCTGGATTCCCTCCCCCGGAGTTCCCTCCGCCGCTCCCGCCCTCCGCCGCGCCTGCCCCCGCTTCCGGCGCAGGCGCTTCCGTCTGGGCCCCGGGAGCCACAGAGGTCTGCGGCCGGGCGGGAGGCTTCGGCGTCTCCTTCCGGCCTACGGCCAACGCTCCCTTCTCTGCCGCCCCGGCGGCCTCCTGCTGGCGCAGCGCAGCCTTCTCCTGCCGCAGCTGCTCGTCCAGCTCCCGGAATGCCGCTTCCGCCAGGGCGAACCTGTCCGTCCTCTCCAGCTCCTCCACAGATGCCGCCTCATGCCACAGCCTGCCGTCATACCACTGCACCTGCCCGTCCTGGATGCGCACCTGAACCACATCTGCCGTCAGACATTCCCCGGCAGCCTCCGCCTCCCGCTGCGCCAGGGCCTCTTCCTCTGCGGCAGCGGCAGCTGCCTCCGCTGCCGCCTCCTGCGCCGCCAGGGCCTGCTGCCTGTCCTCATATCCGTCCCAGGCCGTCCTCACCAGGAATCCGGCCCCGAACATGGCCGCTCCCGCCAGAATCCGTATCGCCCATGCTTTCTTTCCCATATATCGTCTCCTGTCCTCTCTCATCTTTTCTCCACGGAATCAATGATCCCCTGCACATAACGGTATCCGCTGCTGCCGGGCCTGAACTCGCCCTTGGCCTGCACCTGCTTTGCCACGGTATAGACGCTGCGGTACACCGGCGGGCCGTATATGATCAGCTCCTCTCCGCCGCATTCCAGCACCGCATAGGCCCGGAAGGAGATGTCCTTGGCGTACATGTTAGGGGCCAGGTTGATCAGCACGGAGGTGAAGCGGTTCCGCCCCGCCACCGTCTCGAACACCTTGTCGTTGACCTTGCCGTCTTCCGTCCAGTAGGCCCTTCCGCCCCCTACCTTCGTGCCGTCCTTCACAAAGGGATATTTCTTCCTGTTCTCATTGGTGATGAACAATGTCCCGTACTCCTTCAGCCTGCAGCCGTCCACGCCTCCCCCGATCAGCCGCTGCTTCAGGCCCGACTCGATTCCCGATTTGAAGCGGATTCCCGCGGGGCTCTGCACCCGGATGGAGAAGCCGTGGTAGCTCAGCAGGTCCTGGAGCCCGGGCAGAGGGACGGCCTTGCAGCTTTCCCCTTCCCATGACAGCCTCCAGACATACATCCCCACAGGGACATTCCTGCTGTCATAGGAATACATCACTGCCGTCCGCCCGGAAGTGTCCGGGAGCTTGAGCTGATACCCGCTGCCGTTCCCGGAGGCAGTGTGCTCCACCCCGTCGATATAGACATGGCTGTCCGTATATCCCGCCGGGGGCGTCAGGGTCAGCAGACGTGCCTCCTGGGCCGCAGGCGGCGTATCCGGCTTCTGGCTGCCCCCGCCGTCCGGCGGCACTATCGGCTTCTGATCCCCTCCTCCGTCCCCGCCGGGCGGCGTCACGCTGCCCCCCGATACCACCTTCCTGCGCACCACCAGATTCGATGTGTTCTGCGCCCGGGTGGCGATATAGAGATTGGAGCCATAACTGCAGACGCCCAGGTAATCCACCCCTGTGCCCAGATTGTCGGCCACTTGCTGAAAAGAGAATCCTGTCCCCTGGAGAAGCTTTACCTTATTGACGCCCGTGTCATAATAGGCCAGGCAGACCTGGTTCCCCACCATGGCCATGGAGGCGGCATTGAACTGCTTCATGTCCGGAATCGTCGTGTTCGTCCATCCGGTTCCATCGAACACCGCCATGACGCCGCTTTCCTTGCCGTATTCCCCACCGCCCGCAAAGGCATAGAGATATCCTCCCTGTGCGGCTATCTGATGCATGTTGGTATGCTGGACAGGCAATGTGTCCACCGTGCTCCACGAGCCCCTGTCGTACTTCTGTATCCGTGCCGCGCCGCCGTTGGAATCCGCATAAACCATGTAAAAGCCACCGGCCGATGCCAGCATGGCCGGACGGCTGAAATCCCCTGCCGTCAGGCTGCCGTCCACCAGGCTGTTGCTTTTCAGATCATAAATCTTCCATTTCCCGCTGTCCTCATAAGCCGCGTAAAGCTTGCTGCCATCCACCGCGAACTGCATATATTTCGGATAGGAGACATTGTGCCGGGCCACCTGCTTCCAGGAGCCGTTCTCCAGCTTGCTGTAGACGGGCTGGTTGGACTGGTCCAGGTAGGAAAGGTACACCTCCCCGCCGCACACAGCCAGCGCCGCCGCGGATGTCCAGGAGACCGGGGCAATCTTATCCCCCACCTGCCGCCATGCCGCGCCGTCCCATTTCTTCACACATATCTGCTTGCTGCTGCCCCCGCCGGGAACCTCCTCCAGAAACGCGGCATAGACGGTACCGGTAGCCGGGTCGGTGCAGACGAAGGGGTCTCCGATGCACTGATTGCTGACAGTGTCCCCCATGTTCTCCCAGGATATGACGTCCTTGTAGTCGGCGAAGGTCACCCGGAAGGTCAGCGTCTTCTGGTCGGAGGATATGCTCACGTCGCTGATCTGTATCCCGCTGTTGCTGCCGTCAGAGTAATACAGGGTGTTCTTCGTAAAGTCCGCGCTCAGGTCCGTGCTGCCGTAGGATTTCTTCCCCGCGGTTCCGTCCAGGGCCGCGCCGTGGACCAGATTGAAGCCATTGGAAGCCGTGTCGCCGGCTGCCTCCGGATCCGTCACGCCGGGCCGGTACACATAAATGTAATTCTTTCCCTCGCCGTTGGTCAGGCCGTAGACCTTAGGGTCTACCCGGTACATCAATAGCCCGCTGTAGGGAATGCGCTGTTCGAAGGCTCCCGTGGTAAAGCCATTCTTTTTCCGGTATTCCAGGCAGATGAACTCCGAGCCGGAGAGGGGCGTCCGCAGGGCGAACACCTTGGTGCCGCCAGTCTCCGATGCCGCCGTCAGGGTATAGGTGCCGCTCTGGGTGATGTTTCCCATGGAGATCCAGCCCTGCCTGGCCCGCAGATAGGACAGGGGGTACTGCAGGAAGGGGCTCACCGAGGCCATTATGTCCCATATCCCCACCGGCTGGCCCACGCTGTCGTTCCTGCGGTAGAGATCCGGCAGGCCCAGGGTGTGCAGGAACTCATGGGCTATCACCCCCTGCTCCGAATACACATGCCCCGTGGCCGCGTCCGCCGGAAGCAGCCTTCCGGATGGAATGATGTTGTAGTCAAAGACGCGCATCCCATTGATGGTCTTCGCCCCGGCATATGTGGCATGGAACGCGGTCTCCTGGCCGCCGATGGTGTCCCCCTGGAGGATGATCGTCAGGTTGTCGATCACATTGCTGTTCTGGTTGTCCAGCTTGCAGGAGGAGGGATCCAGCTGGATGATGCCCCTGGCCGCCGCGTCGATCACTTCCTCCACCAGGTCGCTTCCCCCGTAGCTGTTCCGGGACAGGGTCAATGTCTGCACCCCGTTCTTGCCGCTCCGCTCCTGGGGGAAGTAGTTCGTCACCTTCACGGCACCTTCCGTCACCGCCCAGATATAGCTGCTGAAGGAATTGTTGTAGCCGCCTGCGCCGTTTCCCTCATCGTACATCTTCCTGATCCGCTTCCAGTTGGACCACTGCTGTCCGGTGCTGTCCACGCTGGTGGCGTTGAAGATGTCCCTGGGGTCGTTGCTATGCTTTACGAATATGACCACATTGGTCATGTCCCTGGCGCTTCCCGCGGCCTGTGCCTCCCCGTGGGGCAGGAACGGCAGCGGCACGGACACCGTGAGGGCCACTGCCAGAAGCGCGGACAGAAGGCAGCAGAGCAGTCTGTTCTTTTTCCTGATAGCGTCCATCCCCTACCTCCATTCCGTATATTCCGGCAGGCCCAGCCAGGCCGCGTCCAGCCGGAAGGTCTCCTGCGCGGCGTCCTCCTGGTACAGATAGGATTTCCCGTCCCCGGTATACGCATAGACCACGCCGCCTGCCTCCGTTACCTTCTGGTACTGTTCCTCCGCGGTAGTGCCGTCTTCGTTCAGCTTCCCTGTATAGGCAGCTCCCTGGTACTCTATGCCAATCTGGTCCACGCAGACGCCGCCCTGCAGGGTGCCGTTGTAAGCGCGGACCGGATTCCCCTCCCCGTCGCTGTAGGCCACCGTCACCGCGCCGCTGTAGCCGTCCTCCTTCAGGACAGCCTCCCCCAGCACGGCTCCGTTCTCGTCCCCCTGATAAAAGCGGAAGCGGCCGTCCGCCCCCAGCCATGTGATTTCCGCATAAGAGCCGTCCGCCCCGATCTGCAGCACGTCCTCCCCCTGGCAATAGCGGGTCCTGGTCTCGATGCCCAGCATTCCGCCCTGCAGGATCCTCTGCCATTCTTCCCGGGCCGTCAGCTCCCGCAATGCCGCCGCGTCCCTGCCGTCAAGCGCGTCCATGATCTGCCGGGCCAGCGCCGCCGTCTCCTCGTCCTCGCCGCTCGCCTGTACCACGATAGCGCTTACCTGTCTGGCATATTCCCTGGAAGGATACAGCCGCAGCGCCCTGGACAGGGCCTCTCTCTGCAGCGCCGCCTCCCCCATGTCGGCATATACCTGTGCCAGGGCCGTGTAATCCGCCTCCTGAAAGGCGTCCATGGCCAGAAGCTGCTCATAGTACTCCCGCTTCGCCTCCAGCGCTTCCTCTCCGTCTCCGGCCTGGGCGATGGCCTGGCGCAGCTCCTCCTGCGTCCGCGGCGGGGCCGGCGTAGGCTCCGGCGTCTCCACAGGCGCTGTGCCCTCCTGTTCCGGTGCAGTCTGTACCTGGCCGCAGGATGCCAGGGCCAGCATGAGAATCAAAAAAATGCAGATCTGTACAGGGACTTTCTTCATTCGATTTTCTCCTTCAAATTGTCAATGGTTTTTTGGCAATCTATATATCGGCTTTTCCCTGATTCCCATTAATGTATAATTCTGGCAGCGAAACCTGGCCGCCCTAGAAGAGCACCCCCAGCGCCCCCAGCAGCCCTGCGCTGGCCAGCCCCATGATGATGCCCGCCAGCACCACCCCGAACAGCACCGCGATCACGCTGGACTTGAAGTCCATGTCCAGCAGGCTGGCCGCCAGGGTCCCTGTCCAGGCCCCGGTTCCGGGCAGCGGGATCCCCACGAAGAGCAGCAGCGCCACGAACAGGCCCCTGCCCGCCTTCTCCTTCAGCTTCTCCCCTCCCTTATGCCCTTTTTCCAGGCAGAAGGTGAAGAACTTTCCGATGACAGGCTTGTCTGCGCCCCACTCCAGCACCTTTCGGGCGAAGAGGTAGATGATGGGAACCGGGAGCATGTTCCCCAGGATACAGACGACGTAGCTGGGAAGCACCGGCAAGTCCATGCCCAGCGCGATGGGCACAGCCGCCCTCAGCTCAATCAACGGTACCATGGAAACAAAAAACACAAACAGATATTTCTTCAGCATGACAATCTCCATTCTTTTCTTTATTATCGCTATTTATCGCTGTTTATTGATTTTACGTCCCTTTCCGGACAGTTCTTCGACACGTAATCCTTCAGGAAAGCCAGGAGCGCGTCCATCTGCTCCTCCGTTCCGATGGTGATGCGCAGGGAGTTGGATATCCGCGGCTTGTTCCAGTAGCGCACGTAGATGTCCGCCTCCCGCAGGGCCTGGAAGATCTGCTGGGCCGGAATCGTTTCATGGGAGGCGAAGATGAAGTTCGCCTTCGAGTCCGGGAAGGTGAATCCCAGGGCCTTCAGCTCCCTCTTGACCCGCTCCCTGGTGGCCACGATCCTGGCCGTGACCGCCCTGAAATACACATCGTCCCGCACCGCCTCCGCCCCCAGTAGCTGGGCGGGCAGGTTCATGGTGTAGGAGTTGAAGGAGAACTTCACATCGTTCAGGTACCTGATTGCCTTCTCGCTGCCGATGCAGAAGCCGATGCGCAGGCCTGCCATGGAGCGGGATTTGGAGAAGGTCTGCACCACAAGCAGGTTTTCGTATTTCTCCACCAAAGGAAGCGCGCTCCTGCCCCCGAAGTCCACATAGGCCTCGTCCACCATCACCACCACGTCCCGGTTTGCCCGGACGATTCTCTCCACGGTCTCCAGGCTCTCGAAAAGCCCTGTGGGAGCGTTGGGATTGGGGAAGATCACACCGCCGTTGGGCTGGCAGTAGTCCTCCGGGCGAATGTGCCAGTCCTCGTCCAGCGGACATGTTCTGTACGGAATCCCGTGCAGCTTCGCCCATACATCGTAGAAGGAATAGGTCACGTCCGGGAACAGGATGGGCCGCCTGCCGTTAAAAAAGGTCATGAAGGCCATGGAGATCACATCGTCCGAGCCCACGCCCACGAACACCTGCCCGGGGCTTACATGGTAGTATTCCGCCAGCGCGTCCACCAGGACCCGGGTATCCGGATCCGGGTACAGGCGCAGCGCGCCATAGTCCATCCGCTTCAGCAGCCGCTCCACCCCCGGCGCGGGGGGATAGGGGCATTCATTGGTGTTCAGCTTGATCATGCCCGGCTTATTTGGCTGCTCTCCCGCCACATAGGGCACAACTCTCCGTACATTCTGTTCCCAGCTCATCTTTTATCCTTCTTTCTGATCCGTTTCTTGTCCTTCGTGCCTCCGGGCCATGCCACCCCGCAGTCTTCCACTTTTCGGGCATCCGGCAGATCCTCACTGACAATCCTCCCTGCCGCGCAGCTCCTCCCGATAGATATCGGCCTGCTCCGGGCAACCCAATGCCTCATAGCAGCGAATCAGCCCCTCCAAGCTCTCCCGCCCGCCGGCCTGCAGGGCCAGGATCGGCTTCGTCTCGTAGACGGCATTGTAGTACCATATGGCGGCCTCCTCCCAGTCGGAAAGCCCTTCATAAAAATGCCCCATCTCGCAGCAGATCTCCGAGCATGCCTCCTCCGCAATCACCTTGGAAGTGTATTTGAAGAAATTCACCGTATCCCCTGCCAGCCGGAACGCCTTGGCTGCCACGCAGCAGGACTGGGCCATCTCCTCGCCGTCCCGGTCATTGTCCGCCGCTGCCTCCAGGAACACCGGCACCGCCTGGGCGAAGTCCTCCTCGTCCCCCGCTATCAGCAGCTCCCTGGCGTACATGCCCAAAAGACGCTTGGGGAGCCGATAGCCCTGCCGCCAGTGCTTGTGGAAATTGGCCAGATCCCGCTTGGCATGGCTCTCCTGGGGCAGGTGGGTGATGACGATATCGCTGTCGTATATCACCGGCTCCAGCCGCACTGTCTCATGGATGGGCGCTTCCCAGACGAAATCCCGTTTCCTTTTGAACAGCTTGGGCCGGTACTCTTCATCATAATTGTACACCGTGTTGAACTGCAGCTGGTTGGCGTACTTCATCTGTACGATCTCCACCTCGGGGAGCAGGGTCTCCTTCAGCAGCCGGAACCGCTCCCGGTTCTCCGCCGACAACACCTCATCCGCGTCCGCAGAATATATATATTCCTGAGTGGCCCTGGAGAACACAAAATTCCTGGCGGCGCTGAAATCGTCTGTCCAGGGGAAGTCGTAGACCTTCTCCGTATAGCGGCCCGCTATCTCCTTTGTGGCATCCGTGGAGCCCGTATCGGCTATGACAATCTCGTCCACCAGATCCGCCACGGTGCTCAGGCACCTCTCCAGAATCTTTTCCTCATTTTTCACGATCATGCACAGGGATATGGTAATCATCTCATTCCTCCCCCGAACCTTGTCCTAGCTGTATCAATAAGATAATACCAAAGATCGGAAGAGCACACGTCTGAACTCC
>CAMTBF010000131.1 GCA_947068385.1 uncultured Lachnospiraceae bacterium | reverse complement strand
GGACTGGATGTCCGGATCAAACGGATCATCGCGGTCCAAGACAGAGAAAAGCATATTGATTTTTGGATGTACTTTGTATATAATATCCAAAACAGCAGAAAGTAAATTCTGTGAACTTTTGGGGCATCCGGGAAGGATGTTCCTGTCTGCGGAAGGGGTTGGATATTATTATGGAAGAAAAGCGTTCCGTCTTCAAAGAAGCAAAGGGCATCTTCCTGCCGGGAAAGTCCGCCGTGCCGAATGTGCTGGCGGCTTTCCGTCTTGATTTCTCTTATTCTGGCGGCCATGTAGAGTTCACCGTGGCGGCTCATACTTTTTACCGTATTTATCTGAACGGGGATTTCCTGGGCATAGGGCCTGCTCCCGCGCCTTTTGGGCGGCTGAAGGCAGACCGCTATGATTTGACCGGGAGGCTGGCCCGGACAGGAGGCGGAGAGTCTCCTCGGAAGAATCGGCTGGCCGTGGAGGTCATGGGATATGTGCCCCGGGAGTTCAATTATTCTACCCATGAAAGCTCCGTGTTCTTTGGGGAGCTTACCGTGGACGGAAGGGTCGTGGCGGCGACGGGGCAGGACTGCTGGAGATGCGGCCCTCTGCCCTACAGGGATTTCCATGCGGAGGCCATGTCCCACGGGCGCAGGTATCCGGTGGAGCTGTATGCCCTGAGGGAGGGATACGCGGACTGGCGCACCGGAGCGATTCCGGAGGAGACCGGTTTCGAAGTGGTGGCGGAGGCGCTGGAGGAGACCTGGAAGGACGGGGGCAGGAGGGAAGAAGGAAAGCTCCCGGAAGTTCCGGCAGGGCGCATCATCCAGGAGCGCCGCGTGGCGATGCCGGACATGGAGAAGGTGACGGATATCGCTTTGCTCGGCGTATTCAGCGTGGAACCCGGCTCCTTCGACGGGCCTGCCAGGAACTGGTGGGAGACAGATGCCTATCTGGCCCGCTGCGGAGGCAAAGATATCAAAAGGCCCTCTCTGGACTGGGCAGGCTGCAGGGACAGGGCCTTCACCGGGACTCTGCAGGAGTACGGAGCCGATGCCGGGACGAATGGAAGAAAAGCGTTCCATGGATATGAGGTTCATCCGAAGGGAGGCGGCTCCGGGCCAAATGCCACAGCCCTGGAATTTGCCCTGCGGGAAGCGGAGACAGGTCTGATCGGCCTGGCCCTGGAGACGGAAGGCCCTGCCACGGTGGACGTCATCTGGAACGATTTCCTGGACGAGAAGGCCCAGGTGCCGGTGAAGGCGGACAGCACGAACCGCATCATACGCCTGGAATCGGCGGGAGGGCGCATCTCCTTTGAATCCATGGAGCCCCATTTCCTGAAATACATCAAGGTCATCGTGCAGACGGACAAAAGATTCCGGCTGGACGATATCTATGTGAGGCGCTACCGTTTCCCGGAGGCCTGCGGCAGGGCGCAGTTCCTGTGCAGCGACATGGAGCTGAACCGCATCTATGAGGCCTCGAAGCGCACCCTCCTCACTAACACCCTGGCATACTTCCTGGACTCTCCGGAGCGGGAGCGGGGCGGCTGGGCCGGGGACAGCTACTGGACGGGAAGGGCCGCCGCCATGCTCCTGGGGGATGTTACGGTGGAACGTTCCATGCTGTACGATTTCCTGGCAGCCGATTATGCGCGGATGCTGCCCGGCACGTTCCCATGCTGCTGCTGCGGCGGGGAGCAGAGCGACCCTGAGCTGATGTATACCTGGAGCCTCTTCGTGCTCCTGGAGCTGACGGATTATTATAGAAGGACCGGGGACGAAGCCCTGAAGCGGGACTTCGCCGCCAGGGTGGAGGCCTTTATGGAGGCCTCCCGGAGCCTGATGAATGACCTGGGGGTGCTGGAGGATATCCCGGGCTCCGTCTTCATCGACTGGTCCGCGTCCAACAACCGGGCCAACACGGAGGCAGTCTGCACCGCGGCCAACGGCCTCTACGCAATGGTGGCCCAGCGGCTGGGGGAGATGTACGGCGTGGATGCCTACCGGGAGGAAGCGGCGCGAATCCGCAGAATCTTCCGGGAGGCCTATAGAAAAGTAAAGGAGAGCAAGTACGACCTCTTTACCATGTACCCCTTCATGCCTGATTCCATGACAGTGGAGGACGGGGCCCTGGCGGGGAAGGGGGCCTACAGCGAAGCGGCCCAGTATTACTGCTTCTGGACGGGGCTGCTGCGCAGGGAGGACGCCCCCGACCTCTGGAAGGCGCTGGTGGAGCGGTTCGGCCCCATGCCGGAGAGATACCGGGGAACCATGCAGCTTGCCGTGGGGAACTGCGGCGTGTTCTTCGGCCACATGATGCGCTTCGAGCTTCTGGCCAGGTTCGGGGAGACGGCGCTTCTGGAGCGGGAGATGAAGCATCTGTGCGGTTACATGACGGGGCATGACCCGGGGACCTTCTGGGAGACATTAGGCGGTACGGACAGCCGCAACCATGGCTTCGGAGCCCACTACGGCGTGGTGTTGATGCGGGATTTCCTGGGGATGGACATCCCCGACTGCCGGGAAAAGACCCTGCGGTTCGCACCGGGCCGGGGGCGCCTGCGGTGGGCAAAGGGCCGGATCGGCCTGGGGGACGGGCAGTTTACGGCTTTCTGGCACAGGGATATGGAAGGGCTCCATCTGTCTGTGTCCGCGCCGGAGGGATACCATATCCTGGTAGAGCTGCCCGGGGAATACTGCGGCGGGAAGCTCACGGTGGACGGGAAGGAGCAGGAATACCGGCGGACGCTGGAGTGCGGGAATGTGGCGGATGTCCGTGTGGAGGCCAGGAAGGCTCCGGAGATGCCTGAATGACCGGAGAAGATCTTGCAACCAGGAAGACTGCAGAGGAAGGCAGAGGAATGGAGATAAAAGGAAGACGAAGCAATCATAAGGAGGAAAAAAGGATGGACATGGCACAACGAGACAGAAAGGACATCTTCCGCGTCATGGATGAGGACATCTTAAAGGCCGGGAAGGAGGACGTCCGGACCAGGAGGTTCCTGCTTCCGAAACGGATTCTTTGGACCAGGGGGCATGTGGAGAACAGCGACACCCTGCTGGAGGATCGGGAAATCCAGATTTCCCTGGCAGCCCACAGGCCCTGCATCCTGAAGAATGAGGGACAGGCGCAGGAAAAGGCTTCCATCCTGCTGGACTACGGCGTGGAGATCCACGGCGGCATCCGGCTCCTGGCCTGGATGGACAGCACGGGCAGGGGAGCGAAGGTGCGCGTCCGCTTCGGCGAGTCCGCCGCGGAAGCCATGAGCGAGCTGGGCGGGGAGACCAACGCCACCAACGACCACGCCAGGAGGGACATGACCGTGGAGGTGGGCATGATGAGCATGAACCAGATTGGGGAGAGCGGCTTCCGCTTCGTGCGCATCGACCTGGAAGAGCCGGAGGCCTCCATCGCCCTGAAGACCGTCTGGGCCGTGCTGATCTACAAGGATGTCCCCTACCGGGGAAGCTTTACCTGCAGCGACAGTCTGCTGAACCGCATCTGGGACGTGGGGGCGTACACCGTGCATCTGAACATGCAGGAGTACATATGGGACGGCATCAAAAGGGACAGGCTGGTCTGGGTGGGGGACATGCACCCTGAAATCACCACGATCAAGGCGGTGTTCGGCGAGGACAGCGCGGTGGAGGACAGCCTGGACTACATCCGGAAGGAGACGCCCCTGCCGGGATGGATGAATGGCATGGCCAGCTATTCCATGTGGTATTCCATCATTACCTGGGACTGGTATCAGTACACGGGGAAGAAGGAATTCCTGGAAAAACAGCGGGAATATCTGAAAGGATTATCGGAGCAGCTCTCCGCCCACATCGATGAAAAGGGGCAGGATACGGTGAAGGAAGGGCGTTTCCTGGACTGGCCCTCCGAGGGGAAGCTGGGCATCGTGGACGCAGGGGTGCAGGCGCTGCACATCTGGGCGGCGGGAAGCCTGGAGCGGATCTTCACCGTCCTGGGGGAGGAGGCCCTGGCGGAGAGCTGCAGGGAGGACATCAAGCGACTGAAAGGCTTCGAGACGGACTATGAGGATTCCAAACAGGCGGCGGCCCTTTCGGTGATGATGGGCCAGAAGGGGGCGGCGGAGGTGAACGAGGCGCTGCTGAAGCAGGGCGGCGCTAAGGGCATGTCCACCTTCATGGGCTACTATATCCTGACGGCCAGGGCCATGGCGGGAGATTACCAGGGCTGCCTGGACTGCATCCGGGACTACTGGGGTGGCATGCTTCAGTTAGGAGCGACTACCTTCTGGGAGGATTTCGATGTGGACTGGATGGAGAATGCCGCCGGGATCGACGAGCTGCCCCAGGCAGACACGGAAGAATTTCGCTCCAAGGTGGACGTCCACGGAACCTACGGCGGGTTCTGTTACCAGGGCTACCGCCACAGCCTCTGCCACGGCTGGGCCAGCGGCGCCACCCCATGGCTTTCCGAGAACGTGCTGGGGGTGCGGATTCTGGAGCCGGGCTGCCGGAAGGTGAAGATAGAGCCCCATCTGGGGGATCTGGAATGGGCGAAGGGGACATATCCCACCCCTTACGGCGAGATTTCCGTCTCCCATGTAAGGCAGGCCGACGGCTCTGTAGCCACGGAGGTAGACGCGCCGGAGGAAGTGGAGATCTGCAGATAGAAGAGGCTGTTGGCATATGGTAAGTGTCCAGACTGCGGCTGGGAACTTCGTTTATGAAATGGGGCCAGACTGGTAGAAAGGCAGCCCTGGGCGGTTACGGATACATGAGGAAATGGTAGTGCCAAGCAGTCTATGAAAATCGGGCCGCAAATAGGCTCAAACGAACCTTGAAAGAGGAAATCCGGGGAGACAAGCATATGAACATAAGCGAAAGACAGAAGCTATTTGAGAATCCCACAAAGGAGTACCGGGGCAAGCCGTTCTGGTCATGGAACGGCAGGCTGGAGGAGGCGGAGCTGTGCCGCCAGATTGACATCATCAAGGAAATGGGCTTCGGCGGCTATTTCATGCACTCCCGCACCGGCCTGGAGACGGAGTACCTGGGGGAGGAATGGTTCCGGCTCACCAACAAATGCGCGGATTACGGCCAGAAAGCCGGGATGGAATCCTGGCTCTATGACGAAGACCGCTGGCCCTCCGGAAGCGCAGGGGGCATGGTGACGAAGGAGGAGAAGTACCGCGCCATGTTCCTGGAGATGAACCTTCTGACGGCGGATGCCTGGAGGGCATGGCAGCCGGACGAAAATGTGGTGGCGGTATATGCCTGCAGAATGGAGGGGGAGCCTTCCGCGGATCCGGGGCGTTCCGGGCAAGCCCTTGCTGCCGGGGGACATGCCGCGGAAATACGGGACACGGGCGGGCCTAAGGAGGCCTTTAACGGGATTTTCTCCGAAAAGAGGCTCCTCCACCAGGGCGATGCCCTGGCGGAAGGGGAGACGGCCATAGAGTTCCGCACCCGCTATTCCGTGTGCAACGACAATTACAACGGCTACTGCTATGTGAACACCATGGACAGGGAGGCCATAGAGAAGTATATTGAGCTGACCCATGAGAAATACAGGGAAAAATGCGGTGACAGGTTCGGAAAGGAAATCACGGGCATCTTCACGGACGAGCCCCACAGAGGCGGCGTGTTCACCAATTTCGCGGAAGGGGAGCCAAACGCCGCTCCCTATACGCCGGATCTGTTCCCGGAGTTCGAGAAGCGCTTCGGCTACAGCCTGAAGGAGAACCTGCCGGAGCTGTTCCTGCGCAGGAGCCAGGGGGAGCTGTCGAAGGTCACCAGGGACTATTTCGAGCTGTGCCAGGAGCTGTTCCTGGAGCGATTCGCCATCCCCGTGCAGAGCTGGTGCAGGGAGAACGGGCTGATCTTCACCGGCCATGTGCTCCATGAGGACTCCCTGTGCTGCCAGGCCATCATGCAGGGCTCCCTTATGCGGTTCTATGAATATATGGATTATCCCGGCATCGACATCCTCAGCGAGGGGAACAGATGCTACTGGGTGGCCAAGCAGATTTCCTCCGTGGCCAGGCAGCTGGACAAGGAGTGGATCCTGTCCGAGCTTTACGGCTGTACGGGCTGGCAGATGGATTTCGAGTCCTACAAGAACGTAGGCGACTGGCAGGCGCTGTTCGGCGTGAACCTAAGGTGCCCCCACCTGTCCTGGTACACCATGAAGGGGGAGGCCAAGCGGGACTACCCTGCCAGCATGCTGCACCAGTCCTACTGGTATCGGGACTATCATTATGTGGAGGACTATTTCTCCAGAATCCATGCCGCGCTCCACGGTGGCAGGCCTGTTTGCAGCCTGCTGGTGCTGAACCCTATAGAGAGCGTGTGGGCAAGGGCCTACAGCGGTTCCTTTGACGGGCTCTCCGGCGTGGACGCGGAAATCGTGCGCCTGGAGCGGCAGTACGCCGAGCTGTTCCATATCCTTTCCGGCAACCAGATTGACTTCGACTACGGCGAGGAGGACATCATGGCCCGCCATGGGAAGGTGGAGGAGGGTATCCTGTATGTGGGAAGCTGCGCCTACCGCAGGGTTCTGGTGGCGGGCATGGACACCATGCGCTCCAGCACCCTGGCGCTGCTGGAGGAATTCGCGGCCCAGGGCGGGGAGGTCATCTTCGCCGGAGAGGCTCCGGGCTGCGTGGACGTGATTTCCTCGGATAAGGTGGGGAAGCTTGCGGACAGGTGCAGAAGGGTGCCTTTTGAAGAGGAGGCAGTGGCCCGGGCGGCGAAGAGCGGCATGGAAGTCAGGATAATGTCTACGGACTCTTTCTTCGTGCAGTCCTTCCAGGTGGACGGCGGCCGCATGGTGATGCTGCTGAATATGAACCGCGAGAAAGACTACAGAGATGTCTCCGTAGACCTGGGACGCGGCGATTATCTGGAGCTATGGGATGCCAGAACCGGGAAGGTCGTCAGACCGGATTACCAGATATTGGATGGCAGGATTCGCCGGACTATGGATCTGGAGAGGGGCGGAGAGCGCATCTTCCTGGTCACGGAGCAGTGTCGGGAGCTGCCGGAGGAGGAGCTCTTTACGGGCGGGGAGCCTGTGGAGCTGCCGGAAACCTTCCGCTACCGGCTGACAGAGCCCAATGTCTGCGTGCTGGACATGGTCTGCGTCACGGACGGAAGCGGCCATGAAATCCCCCGGATGGAGGTGCTGAAAGCGGACCGGGCCCTGCGGGCCCTGCTGGGCATCCCTTACCGGGGCGGCGAGATGCTGCAGCCCTGGTATCAGGTGAAATATAAGGGCGGGAACACGAAGCTGCTGGATACGGTTTCCCTCCGATACGATGTGGAGATAGCGGAAATCCCGGAGGGCATGCGCCTGGCAGTGGAAGATTTGACGCATATCCGTCAGATACAGGTGAACGGAGCTGAGATTCCTCTTGTCAGCAAGGGAAGATGGATTGACATATGCTTCGATGAGCTGGAGATTCCCGCGGACGTGCTGGCGAAGGGCAGGAATACGATTGACATCTCCATGGACTATTACAGCACCTGCGGCATAGAGGCCGTCTACCTGCTGGGGGACTTCGGCGTGGAGATTCTGGAGAAGAAATGCTCTGCGGAGAAGGATTCCGCCGAAGGAGCCTCCGCAGATGGAGCATCGGCGGGAAATACCGCCGGAAGACCTGCAGAAGGAGCTTCTGCGGATATTGCCCCTAGCGGTACCCGTGTGGTTCTGACAGGCCTGCCGGACAGGCTGGTGGTCGGAGACATCACGGGGCAGGGCCTGCCTTTCTATTCGGGAAGCGTGGTTTATGAGCTGGATGGGACAGCAGCCGCGGAGGAAGCAAAGCACTGCCGCGTGAACGTAAAAGCCCCCGGCTTCGGCGGAGCGCTCGTCAAGCTACACGGAAAAGAGGAGGCGGCAATCGCATTCCCTCCCTATCAGGCGGAGCTGGAGGATCTGCACAGCATCGAGGTGGTGCTGACCAGGCGGAATACCTTCGGCCCTCTCCATCAGTATCCAAAGGAAGCGCCCTCCTACGGCCCGGGCAACTTCATGACCACAGGCCAGGCTTGGAGCGATGCATACATGCTCTATCCCCAGGGGCTGCTGGAGAAGCCGGAGGTCAGGAGAGGGTAGGAGCGCCGACAGCGAATTTCCCCAAAATCCGGCATCATATCGGAAGATATGGGCCTGGATTTTGGGGAAAATCTTGTTGTAAAATACAAGGTATTGCCTTATAATAAAAGAAATCATCGATATTGGCTTTTTTCAAAGGAGCGGGAAAGGGAGTTTTGATGGGGGGCTGGGATGAACCGTAGTAATTATTTTAATTACATAGAGGAAAAACTGAATCTATTATCTTTTCGTATAAAAAGCCGGGGTAAAATAAATCTATTAGACTAAAAGTTTCCCAATCTGTCGGACTATAGAAGCCCGACAGACTGATTAGCATC
>CAMTBF010000130.1 GCA_947068385.1 uncultured Lachnospiraceae bacterium | reverse complement strand
TCAACCATTTCTTCCTGCATGAGGAGGGCCGCTATTCCGTGAAGCTCCTCATGCAGGAAGAAATGGTTGAAATCGCTGCCCTCCAGGTGCTCTGTCCACTGTGCCTGCTCCTGGCCCAGGGGCTTTATGAAGGTGCTCCTGTGGTCGGAAGGGTATTTCAGCGCATAGAAGACCAGGTCGTAGAGGCCGTAAGGGAACTGGTTGTTCAGAATCTGCCGGATCTGCGCGTCCGCCTGTTCCATGTCCTCCTGTGTGGGCGAAGGGTTCGCGAAGACCTGCCGGATCTGCTGGTCGCTGCTCAGATTGTTCAGGATCGTCCTGAATTTGGTGAGCCTGTAGTCGATATTGTCCGTGTACTGCTCGATGAACTGCTTGGAGGTGGCCTGGATCTCTTTGGTCAGCAGGTTCTTCGCATTGTTCTGGAAGAAGAAATTCGACACGGCGATTTCCACCAGCAGCAGCACGACCAGGAGGAAGAGGAATTTGTGCATCAGCCTGGTGTGGTAGAGATAGTGTTTCCAGAGGGAACGGATAAGCTTCATGGCAGTATTTCCTTTTTTGTCTATTTTTTCCTTGAAATGCCCTTCTTCCATGCCATATCCAGAACATTTCCATGTGCCATCATTATACTATAGGACATAATGTGCATAAAGAGGAATTTTATCACTGCTTTGGCAGGGAATCTGACATTTTTCCACACATGAGGTGAAAAATGTATATTTCCACACCCGGCGGCGCTTTGCTATAATGGGCCTCGTAACCAAGCTTGCAGGCAGAACCGGACATAGAAAACGACAGGAGGACTATGAAATGGCAAGAAGAAAGAGAAGCAGGATAGCCGCCGTGCTTCTGGCGGCGATGATGACAGCATCCGCTCTGCTGACAGGATGCGGCGGGGAAGATGCCGCCGGCACGCCGGACAGCACACAGGACAACGGCACGGAATCCACAGCGGGCAAGGCCGATGAGGGAGCGGATACCGGCGCGGACGGCGCTTCCGGCTCCGCGGAAAAAACAAAGCTCACCATGGTGACCTACCTGGGGAATCCTTCCAGGGACGCCCTGATCCAGGAGCTGGTGGCGGACCTTGACATAGAGCTGGAGATCATCTCGCCTCCGGCGGACCAGGCACAGCAGAAGATCTCCACCATGCTCCAGAGCGGGCAGGGCATCGATATCGTGGAGGTGGACTCCGTCCCGGTGACCCACATCTCCAACGGATTCATCGAGCCTTTGAATTCCTATGTGGAGGGCTGGGAGGACTGGGGCAGCGTAAGCGAATTCCTGAAGGACCAGCTCACCTCCTATGACGGAAATGTCTACTCCATCCCCTACGGCGTGTACGAGAGGGCCCTGTTCTACCGGAAGGACTGGTTCGAGGAGAAGAACCTCTCCGTTCCCGGGACATGGGAGGAGCTCTACGATACGGCGGTGGAGCTCACGGACCCTTCCCAGAACCGCTACGGCTATTCCTTCCGGGGCGGGGCAGGCACCACCGGCTTCCTGCAGATGACGATTCTTTCCTTTGCGGATCCGGAGAAGGTGGACATCGCGATTCCTTTCATCTCCAAGGACGGCAGGAGCGTGTACCTCCAGCCTGAGGCGGCGGAGGCCATGAATTTCTATAAGAAGCTCTACGAGGACGGCTCCCATCCGGATTCCATCGCCTGGGGCTATGCCGAGATGGTGGAGGCCTTCTATTCCGGCACCACGGCCATGCTGATCCAGGATCCGGAGGTCATCGCCACCTGTGAGGAGTATATGGAGGAAGGCACCTGGGACGTGGCGCCCCTTCCGGTAGGCCCCAGCGGCCGGGCGCTCTTCCCCGCGGGATTCGCTGGATGGGGCATCGCGTCCAGCTCCCAGAACAAGGAGGCTGCCTGGGAAGTGATCAAGGCGCTCTCCAGCGTGGAGGGGAACACCACCTTCTGTAAGAAGAACGGGAACATTCCCATCCACACCACGGCCCAGGAGGATCCCTTCTTCAGCGAGGGATATTACGGATGCTACATCGATATGGCGGCAGACCCGGATTCCTATGTGGGGTACGTGGACGGAGGCGAGAACAGATTCGCCACAGAGGAAGAGCTGGAGCAGATCAACCAGTTCGGGCCGGCGGCGGATCCCGCGGTACAGGCGATGCTCCTGGGGCAGACCACGCCTGAGGCATGCGCCGAGACCCTGGCATCCTTCTATAGCTGGTCACAGGACAGTGAATGGGTGAAGGAGAGGTTCGCCCAGTAAGACAGGCACAGGCATTCCAACGAGGAGGCTGTCCGGGCTGGTTGCAGCTTCGGGCAGCCTTTTATATGCAGGCCCGCAATGGGAAGTTTCAGAAGAAAGGATCGGACAGATGCATAGCAGAAAAATCAAATTGTCAAAGAAGGCACGGGACAGATGGTTCATCGCTCTGTTCCTTCTGCCGGGGCTGTTCATGATTCTGGTGATGCTGTATTACCCTGCTGTAGACGGCGTGGTGATGGCTTTCCAGGACGTGAAGGCCTACAATATCTTCAGCAGGGAGTTCAACGGCCTGGAGAACTTCCGCAGGCTGTTCTCCAACATCACATATCTGGGGACATGGAAGAACACGCTGGTGTGGGTGGTGGGCTGCGTGGCCCTGGAGTTCGTCCTGGGCTTCGGCATCGCCCTTCTTCTGCAGAGGCCCTTCCGGGGCAAGAAGCTCTATGAATGCGTGGTGTTCATGCCCTGGGCGCTGTCGGGCTTCATGGTGGGCATCATGTGGAAGTGGATGTTCAACGGGAGCAACGGCGTCATCAACGACATCCTGATTCGCCTGGGAATCGTGGAGCGGCAGGTGGGGTTCCTGTCCAATCCGGACTATGCCCTGGGCAGCGTCATGGTGGCGAAGGTATGGACAGGAATGGCGTTCTTTGCTATCATTACCATGGCGGCCTTAAAGACCATCCCCCAGGAGATGTATGAGGCGGCGGCCATAGACGGGGCGGGGCCCTTTACGAAGTTCTTCTACATCACGCTTCCCTCCATCCGGGTCATACTGCTGCTGATGGTGCTGATGCGGGCGGTGCAGACCATGAACGCGCCTGACCTGATCTTCGGCATGACCCAGGGCGGGCCCGCGGGCAGCAGCCATATCGCCTCCAGCTATATCATGACGGAGGTGATCAAGGGGAACGACTACGGCATGGTATCGGCGGCAGGCGTGGTATTGTGGCTGGTGACCCTGGTCTTTACGGGCATCTACCTGGCCTGCACCAATACCCTGAAAGGCGGTGACGAATGATGGGGAAGAGGAGAAGCATCCTTTCGCTGGCTGGCAGGTATGTCCTGTTGGCGCTGTTCTTCGTGTTCACGGTATTCCCATTCCTGTGGCTCCTGCTGACTTCCCTGAAGGGGAGCAAGGAGCTGTATGAATTTCCCGTGCACTATCTGCCCAGGGAGGCGACGCTCGGCAACTACAGGGAAGTGATACAGATGGGGGATTTCGGAAGGTATATCTGCAACAGCCTGGTGGTGGCGCTGGCGGGAGCGTGCCTGGTGGTATTGATCGCGGGAATGTCCTCCTACATCCTTTCCAGGATGGAATTCAAGTCCAAGCCTGTGGTCTTCATGGTCTTCATGATGACCCAGATGCTTCCCAGCGCGGTGGGGTTCGCGCCTCTCTATATCCTGATGACAAGGTTGGGGATGGTGGACAGGCTGTCCACCGTGATCCTGATCTTGACGGGAGGCCAGATTCCCTTCGGCACGATCCTGCTGATCGGATTCATGAAGGGGATTCCAAAGGCGCTGGAGGAGTCGGCGCTGCTGGACGGCTGCGGCAGGGTGAAGACATTTTTCCTGATCGTGATGCCTCTGGCGAAGGCGGGGCTGTTCTCCGTGTTCATCTTCGTCTTCCTGGCCTGCTGGAACGATGTGTACACCTCTGTGCTGTACATCAACGCCAATGCCAAGAAGACGCTGACGGTGGCCATATATTCCATGATTGGAAAGTATGACATCAACTGGGGGAACGTGGCTGCGGGGACGCTGATCGCCATGGCTCCCGCCATCCTCCTTTTCAGCTGCATGAAGGAGATATTCGTGGAAAACATCGCGGGAGCGGTGAAGGAATAAAGGACAAAAGAGAGGTGCCAAAATGAGAGCAGAAGAGATATGTACCCACTATGGGGAGAATCCGGCCAGGTTCCACGGGGCGGTGAACACGCCCATCTTCCAGACCTCGCTGTTCGTTGACTGCGAGGGGAACGAAAGCGGGTTGGAGGGGCGGTACGCGTATACCCGGGTGTCCAACCCCACCACAGAGGTGGTGGAGCAGAAGGTGGCCGCCCTGGAGCAGGGGGAGGCGGCGAAGTGCTTCTCCTCCGGCATGGGGGCCATCAGCGCGGCCATGATGCATTACATAAAGGAGGGCAGCCATGTAGTCGCTGCGGCGAGCATCTATGGCCCGGCCCGCCGCTTCCTGTCGGAGTACATGAAACGGTTCGGGGTAAAGGTCACCTTCGTCAGCGGCACGGATCTGGAGGAGCTGGAAGGGGCGGTCTGCGAGGAGACGGACCTGATCTACCTGGAAAGTCCCTCCACATACCTTTTCCTGGTGCAGGATCTGGAGAGAATCGCGGAAATCGCGAAAAGGCACCAGGCGGCAACGGTAATCGACAATACCTACGCCACGCCAATCTTCCAGAAGCCCCTGACCATGGGCATCGACATGGTGGTGCACTCCGCCTCCAAATACCTGGGAGGCCACAGCGACATCATCGGCGGCGTGGTGGCAGGCCGGAGGGAGGACGTGGAGCAGGTGGCCCGGAATGAGAGGGAGCTGTTCGGGGCCGTGATGAGCCCCTTCGACTCCTGGCTGATGCTGCGGGGCATCCGGACGCTGCCTGTACGGATGCGGCAGCATATGAGGAACGCCCTGGAGATGGCGGCTTATTTCCAGGAGCTGGACATCGTCAAAGAGGTAATCTACCCCTACTGGCACACCCATCCCCAGTACGAGCTGGCGAAACGGCAGATGACGGGGGCCAGCGGGCTGATGAGCGTGGTCTTCGACCTGCCCGGGGAACGGATCCACAGGATCGTGGAGGCGCTGGAATTCTTCTACAGAGGGCCCAGCTGGGGCGGCTATGAGAGCCTCGCCTCCCCGGTGGGGGCCGACCTGGAGCGGGACGACGAGACCATGAAGAAGGGCCTGGTGCGCCTGCACATCGGGCTGGAGGGAGCGGATCTGCTGAAAGAGGATTTCGAGAGGGCGGTGAAGCATGCGCTTGGATAAGAGGACGGCAGTGATCTTCAACATTCAGCGCTTCTCCGTATTTGACGGGCCGGGGGTGCGGACGGCAGTGTTCCTCAAAGGCTGCAACCTGCGCTGTCTCTGGTGCCACAATCCGGAGTCCTATGAGCGCAGGCCCCAGCTGGCATATGACAGGCAAAAATGCATCGGATGCGGAAGCTGCATCCAAAGCTGCCCGGGCCATTGCCTTGTCCCCGACCCGGAGGCAGGGCTGCTCTACCGCAGGGAAGGCTGCCTGGACTGCGGGAGATGCGCCGGGGGCTGCTATGCCAGGGCCCTCAGCAGGATAGGCCATGAGATGACCGTGGACGAGCTGATGGAGGATATTCTGGAGGATATGCCCTATTACCGGGAAAGCGGCGGCGGTGTGACATTCTCCGGCGGGGAGTGCATGCTGCAGCCGGATTTCCTGGAGGAGGCGCTTGAGAGGCTCAAGGAAGAGGGAATCCACACGGCGGTGGACACGGCGGGGAACGTGCCCTATGAGTCTTTCGAGCGGATCCTGCCCTATACGGACCTCTTCCTGTATGATGTGAAGGCCTTTCACGAAGATGTGCACAGGGAGCTGACGGGGGCATCCAACCGGAGAATCAAAGAGAACCTGCTCCGGCTTGCAGGGACAGGGAAGGAGATCAAGATCCGGATTCCGGTGATAGAGGAGCTGAATGCGGGAGAGCTTCCTTTCATCAGGGATTTCCTGTGGGAGAACGGGATCCGCGACGTGGAGCTGCTGGGCTACCACAGGATGGGCGTGGGGAAGGCGGAGCTGCTCCTGGAGCCCCTTGCCCAGAAAGCCTTCCGGGAAGTGGACGGAGAATCACTGAAAAAATATCAGCACATGTTCGGATAGATAGAGGATAAGGAGGGAAGCATATGCTTGACACAGGGAAGACGATTCTGTCAGCAAAAATGCAGGAGCGGATAGACAGGCTCCACAGCGACAAGATACAGATTAACCAGGAGAAGATTCGGCATCTGGGGCATCTGGACATAGACGACCACGGCTTCATCGATTTCCCGGATTTTCAGTTCGAGCCCGTCACCCGGGAGGACGGCATGGTATACGGCATGGAGCTTCTGGGGCAGAATTTCAGGAAGATCCTGAACGAGATGCCGGTGTACTGCAATCCGGCCAGCGCCCTTGCCACCTGCTGGCCGGGGAACCTGTCCCGGTGGATGGAGATCGGGTTTCGGGAGGAGAACAGGCCCAGGCACCTCTACCCCGTCCATGAGAAATACAATATCCTGCAGCACGGCTGCGGCGGCATGAACCATCTGTGCCCCGACCTGACGATTGGATTGGAGCTGGGCTGGAAGGGGCTGCTGGAGAAGGTAAGGTTCTATAAGGCAAAGAATGTCCACGGGGATCCGGCCTTCTATGAGGGGGAGGAGGAGCTCCTGCTGGGCGTCCTGGAATGGATCGGGCGGCATGTGGAGGCGGCCAGGAGGATGGCGGCGGAGGCGGAATCGGAGGAGCTGCGGGCCCATTATGCCCAGGTGGCGGACTGCAACGAATGGCTCCTGGAGAACCCGCCCCGCACCCTGCGGCAGGCCTGCCAGTTCACGGCCCATTTCCAGTGCATCGACAGGATGTACTATGCCGGAGGCGCGCTGGGGCAGATGGACGAGCTGTTCCGGCCCTATTATGAGAGGGACAGGGCGGAGTGGGGCCTTACGGACGAGGAGGCAGTCTGGTATTTCGCCAGCCTGTTCTTCAACGACACCCACTATTCCCAGATCGGAGGGAGGACGCCTGCGGGGGACGGGGAACTGACCAGCAGGGTCAGCTTCCTCATCCTGGATGCGGTGCATTACCTGAAGATTCCTTCCAATGTGGGAATCCGCGTCCACGATGGTATGGACGGGACGCTGCTGCGCAGGTCCCTGGAATACAACATGGAGGACGGCACAGGGGTGTGCTATTCCTGCAGCCGGGGCTGCGAGGAGGGCTTCGCCAAAAACGGCTTCCCGAAGGAGCTGGCCCGGATGCGGGTCAAATGCGGCTGCAACTGGACGGCGATCCCCGGCGTGGAATATCCACTGCAGGACGTGACCAGGGTCAGCATGCCCATGGCCCTCTGCCATGCCATGGAGGAGATGAAAGCCATGGAGCAGCCGGGGACCCAGAAGCTGTGGGAGCTGTTCGCCGGACATCTGAAGGTGATGGTGGACTGCGTGAAGGAGGGGTACGACTGGCATTATGAGCATGTGTCCCAGGACACGCCGGAGATCGTGCTGAACCTGTTCATGCGCGGGCCCATAGAGCGGGGGCTGAACTGCGCCCAGGGCGGCGTGGACATCATGGACCTGAACATAGACGGCATCGGCCTGGCCACGGTGGCGGATTCCTTCGCCGCTATGGAGCAGCGGATCGAGACGGAGCATGCGCTGACCTATCCGGAGCTGTATGCGGCCCTGGAAGCGGATTACCGGGGCTATGAACGGATCCGTCTGATGCTGAAGAACATAGACCGGCTGGGCGCGCCACACTCCCCTTCCATGAAGTGGGCGGAGCGGATCCGCGACCTGTTCGTGGGCCTGTGCATGGAGGAGCCTACCCCGAAGCATCATTTGAAGGTGGTGGCGGGCATGTTCTCCCACGGGGACATCGTCAGGTACGGGGAAGGCCTTCCGGCCACGCCCAACGGCAGGAAGGCAGGGGAGCCCATTTCCCACTCCAACGAGCCAGACCCCGGTTTCGCCAGCGGTCTGCATACCTTTGCCCCTTCCCTGAAGGCCAACGCGGTGGCCAGGCTCCAGCCGGGCTACGGGAATTCCTCCCCGCTGCATCTGGACGTGGACAGCTCCATGATTACCAAGGAGGGCGGCGTGGAGGCGCTGGAGACATTGATTCATGCCCATGACCATATGGGAGGGACATTGATCAACCTGAACTGCCTGACCAAAGACCGGCTGCTGAAGGCCCATGCCGACCCGGACAGCGATCCCGACCTGGTGGTGCGGGTGACGGGATATTCCGCTTTCTTCTCCTCCCTGTCGCCGAAGTACAGGCAGCAGATCGTGGACAGGTTCCTGGCCTGAGGCGGAAAGGCCTGGCTTTATCCCAATGCCCAAGGGTGTAGATATTTTTAGGTGGTACTTTGATGGGATAGTATGGAGCCTATCCCATCATGTTCT
>CAMTBF010000129.1 GCA_947068385.1 uncultured Lachnospiraceae bacterium | reverse complement strand
CACCAGCTATTTCGGCCTCTTCCACTTCATCCGCTACATGGAGCAGCTGGAGAGATACGACGTGGACTACGGCGGGGCGGAGCTTCTGGACGAGAACGCGGACGTGGTGCGCATCATGAGCATCCACAAGAGCAAGGGGCTGGAATTCCCCATCACTTTCGTGGCAGGCTTAAGCAAGCGGTTCAACATGCAGGACGTGAACCAGTCCCTGATCCTGGACATGGACTTGGGCCTGGGCACGGACTATGTGGATCCGAAACGGCGCGTCCGCAACAGGACCCTGCGGCGGATGGCCCTTGCCGGGAAGCTGCGGGAGGAGAGCCTGTCGGAGGAGCTGCGGCTGCTCTACGTGGCCATGACCAGGGCCAGGGAGAAGCTGATCCTCACAGGCGTGACGGAGCATGCCCTGGAAAGCTGGGAGCAGGCGAAGGAGAACAGCCATGAGAGGCTGACCTATCTGGATTTCATGGAGGCGGGGAGCTTCCTGGATTTCCTGCTGCCCGTCCTGTCGAACACCTGTATACAGGTGACCGTACAGGAACAGGTGCGGGAGGAGACGGAGGAGATCAGGGAGCAGGTCCAGCTTCACCAGAAGAAAGAGGCCCTGGAGCACGCGGAGCAGTTCGCGGACCAGGAGGCGGGAAGACGGCTGGCCGAAAGGCTGGATGCGGTCTACCCATATGCCGTATTGTCGGATCTGTATACGAAGACGACTGTGTCCGAATTAAAGATCGCGGCCATGGCGGACCGTGACGAGGCGGCGTTCCATGCCTTTGAGGAGAAGGAGATCCAGCCCTACATCCCGCAGTTCCGCAGGGGGGAGGAGAAGGTCAGCGGCGCGGTCAGGGGCAATGCCTACCACAGGGTCATGGAGCTTCTGGATTTCGAAGCGGTGCTGGGGGCGGCTGCAGAGGCCCACGGGGGCTCTTCGCCTGCGGAAACCTACGAGGCATACAGACAGGGCCTGCGCCCGGAGAAGCTGACTGCTGCCCTGCAGGCCTTTCTGGAGGCAGAGGCGGAGAGCGGCCGCCTCTCCGGGGAATATCTCCAGGCAGTGCGGCAGCGGAAGGTCGAGAACTTCCTGCGCTCCCCCCTGGCCTGGCGCATGTGGCTGGCCCAGTGCCGGGGCAGCCTGTACCGGGAGCAGCCCTTCGTGCTGGGCATCGACGCCCGCCGCCTGAAAAGCGATTTCCCGGAGACGGAGACTGTCCTGATCCAGGGAATCATAGACGTATTCTTCGAGGAGGAGGACGGGATTGTCCTGCTCGACTACAAGACCGACGCCGTCTCCTCCATGGAGGAGCTGTGGAACCGTTATGAGACTCAGCTGGACTATTACCAGGAGGCCGTACAGAAGCTGCTCGGGAAGCCTGTGAAGGAGAGGATACTGTATTCTTTTCATCTGGAGCGCTATTAGGGAGAGGCCGGGAAATAAATCCCATACCACACCAAAAAAGCATACACGGCCCAGAGCTTCCGGCTGGTGTTGCCTCTGCCGAAGCCTGCCCCTGCCAGCAGCTCGTCCAGGGCCTCCCGGTGGAAGAACATCTTCGCAGCCGGGGAGTCGAAGGCCTTCAGAACCTCCGCCCTACCCATCTCGGAGGTCAGGAAATGCCCTAGGGGAACCGGGAAGCCCAGCTTCTTGCGGCTGGAGCTCTTCTCGGGCAGATGCCGCCTTGCCACCTTCCGGAACAGATATTTCGACACCTGCCCCTTCTGCTTATATTTCGCGGGCAGCCGCCTTGCCACCTGGAACACCTCCCTGTCCAGATAGGGCACCCGCAGCTCCAGGGAATGGGCCATGCTCATCCGGTCGGCCTTCTGCAGGATGTCCCCGGGGAGCCAGTGGAGCAGGTCTATGTACTGCATGCGGCTGGCCTCGTCCAGGCGCCCGGCCTCCTCATAGTCCCTCGCCAGCAGGGCCTGTGGCGTCACGGCCCTTGTCCTGCATTTCAGGAGCCGCCGCCTCTCCTTCGCGGTGAACAGGTTGGCGTTGCCGATGAACCGTTCCTCCAGGGACATCGCGCCGCGCATCAGGAAGCTCCGTCCCCTGACATTGGGAAGCCCCGAGGCCATCCGGGCGATTCCCCTGCGAACCGCCCTGGGGAGTTTCTGGTACAGATGCAGGGAGTGGGGCTCACAGTAGATGCAATACCCGCCGAAGAGCTCGTCCGCGCCCTCCCCGGACACCACCACCCGCACATGCCGGGCGGCCTCCCTGGACAGGAAGTACAGGGCCACCGCCGAGGAGTCCCCGGAGGGCTCGTCCATATGGTACATCACCTCCGGCACGGCCTCCCAGAACTCCTTCTCGGAAATCCGCTTGTTGTGCTGCTCCAGCTGCAGCTCTTCCGCCAGCTCCCTGGCCAGGGGGATCTCATTGTAGTACCCGTCCTCCTTGCCGTAGCCCACGGTGAAGGTCTTGCTCCCGGTGAACTCCGCGGCGATCAGGCCGGAGTCCACGCCGCCGGACAGGAATGTCCCCACCTCCACGTCCGCTATCATATGGGCCTTCACGGAATTCCCGATGGCTGCGTCCAGCCGGTCCATCCACTCCTCCTCCGATGCCCCTTTTCCCCGTCCGGCCTGTTCCGGCGCGAGCATGGGCAGGAAATAACGCTTTGGCGATAGCTCCGTATCGCCCTTGTGATAAACAAGGAAATGTCCGGGCAGCAGCTGGCGGATGCCCTGGAAGAAGGTCTTCTCCAGAACGGAATACTGGAAGGAGAGATACTGCTCCAGGGCCTCAGGATCGAACCGCTTTTCATAGGCCGGATGGGGCAGGATCCCCTTGATTTCCGAGGCGAAGATGAAGCTGCCCTTCGGGTTGCCCGCCGAGACGGTATAGTAAAATGGCTTTATCCCGAAGGGATCCCTGGCCGCGAAGAGGGTCTGCTCCCGTTCGTCCCAGATGGCAAAGGCGAACATGCCCCGCAGGCGCTCAGGGAGCCTCTCGCCCCACTCCTCGTACCCATGGAGCAGCACCTCCGAGTCCCCCTGGCTGGAAAAGCGGTGCCCTGCGGCAAGGAGCTCCAGCCGCAGCTCCTGGTAATTATAGATTTCCCCGTTGAACACCAGCACCTTGTCTCCGGTCTCGTTCACCATGGGCTGGACGCTGCCGTCCGGGTCGATGATGGCAAGCCGCCTGAAGCCGAAAGCCGCGCTATCTGAAATCCAGCTTTTCCCCTGGTCAGGCCCCCTGTGGACCAGCGCCGCCATCATGGCCTCCAGAGTCTCCTTTTTGGGGGGGCTGCCTTTTTCTATGAATCCGCATATTCCGCACATAATCCATACTCCTTTGTCTTTCCGGTAGTCTCTCGTGGTATGGATTTCAGTTTAGCGGAGGGCTGTTTCTTATTGACAGCATTTCTGTATCAATTTTGTTTCAACTTGTAAACACTTTGCACCGGGGCGCGCCTACAGCTCCAGGATGATGCACCTCCTGTGGGCCATGTCCGATCCCTCGCAGGTCTCCAGCAGGATCCGGCTGGTGGCCTCATCGTATTCCATGCTGATGAGGTTCTGCAGGTTCTTGTACAGCAGGTGTCCCTCCGAGGCCCCCGCCGGGTACAGATACAGATCCGCGGACAGGATTTCCCAGTACCACTGGAGGTTCATGGGAATGCCGTTTTCCTGGATATATTGTTCCGTGGTGTGCTCATCGACGCTGCCGGGCTCCATGCCGTTTCCGGTCTCCTGGATCAGCGCAGCCAGGATATCCCCGGAGGGCAGGGGCAGGAAGTCCCAGGCCGGGTTCGGGAAGGCGCAGACGCGCTCCTCCTGCCCGGGATCCGTGAGGCCTGTGCGCAGCAGCTTGGCCGGATTGGCGAGATAGTAGACAGCCGTCCCGTCAGCGGAATAACGGTACAGGGGATAGGGAGTCCTCTCGTAGCCGGACAGATACCATTTCGTAAAGGCAGAGCCGTGGGCGGGAGCCGATTCTTCGCTGAACAGGGAGGCGTCGGGCCTGATCTCCAGATCCGGCGGCGCAGGGCTTTCCATCAGGCAGAGGAGATCTTCGCCCTCCCGCAACAGGCTCATGAGCCTGGGCCCTTCGCTGCCGGACAGGAGCCTGGCGTCCCAGACCCAGCAGTCCACGTCCTCGCCCACCTGTGTCAGGTCCGCTTTGTAGAGCACCCGATCCGGCATCAGAAGCCTGGAGGCGGTGTCCGCCACCCACCAGTAGGCCCCCTCCCCGGCCGCCCGGGACGAGGCCTGGCTGCAGTCGTATATGGGGATGAAAGGGGAGAGGCCGGTACAGGCCCCTATCGCGTCGAAGGTCACCCATCTGCCGTCCGGGGAAAAGGAGCCCGTCAGCCCGTCGGCTCCATCGTACAAAAGCAGGGGCTGCGGCACCCCAAGGGTGTAGAGCCAGACCGTGAGCCTGTCCCGGAAAGCGGATCGGATATAGATCAGGAGCTGTCTTCCATCGGGGGAGGGCAGGAGCTTGTCGATATACAGATCCTCCTCCGTTTCGCCTCCGGGAAGACTGCCCCAGTCCTCCCAGCCATTCAGAATTTCCCGGAAGTCCCCGGCCGAATCATAGAAGCCATATCTGTAGTCAACCTGCCTGCATTCCAATATCTCTTCGGTTCCCTGGCCGTTCAAGGAGAGGATATGGATCTCATTCTCGCCGCAGCCTGACAGGAAAGCGCTTTTTCCCAGATCCGACAGGGTATCGTAAGAGTAGGTATAGATTTTTTTCACCGTGTAGTCGGTGGCGGCGGCCTTGCTCTCCGTCTCGCTCTGGGAAGAGGAGGGCTGGGGCAGCAGCATGGTCTTTTCCTCCGGGGCGCACCCGGCAAGCAGCAGGGAAACGGCCAGGAGCATGGCAGCGGTCAAAAGCGTGGCCGATGTCCGGAGCAGGGGGGGCATGGAGGTTGGCACGGCGCGATACGCCTTAGGGCGATACGCTCTGCCGCGTGGTCCGTCTGGGCATCGGGGATTTCCTGGGTTTTTGTTTTTTTGCTTGAGATGCCTGTTGTGCGTCATGGTCTTCTGCCTTTTCTTCCTGAGGATTCCTGGCCGCCTGGCTCTGGTCCTCCCGATTCCCACCTGCTGGATTCCCGGCCGTATGGGGAATTTCTTTCAGACGGACATAAAATGTGGTACGGTCGTTCCCGCCGCTCTTCACGCCGATGAGCCCGCCATGCTCCTCCATGATCTTCCGGCAGATGGAGAGCCCCAGCCCGGAGCTCCCCTGCTCCCTGGCCCTGAGCTTGTCCACCCGGTAGAAGGGCTCGAAGATCCGCTCCTGCTCTTCGGGGGAGAGGCCTTTTCCCTGATTGCGGACGAAGAGCCATACATAGCCTTTGCGCCTGGAGCCGCTTAAGAGGATGGGGGTGCGGCTGTCCCCGTACTTGATGGCGTTGTCCACCAGGTTGACCAGGACCTGGCGCAGCCTTTCCTCCACGCCCATGGCCCAGAGGGGCTCGGGGAAATCCGTCTCGATCCGCATCCCGTACCGCCCGGCCTTGATCTCCAGCGCCCCGGCCACGCTGCCCGCGATACGGGCCAGCTCCACGGGCCGCATTTCCATATGGATGCCCTTGTCGGACATTTCCAGGAGCTGCAGCACCATCCGGTGCATCCTTGCGCTCTCCTGGAGGATCTGGCTTAAGCCCTGGCTGGTGAGCTGCGGGTCCGCCCCCTTGTCCGCCTCCATGAGCTGGGCGTAGCCCTGGATGGTGGTCAGGGGGGTCTTCAGCTCGTGGGTCATGTTGTTGTAGAATTCCTGCCTGCTGCCTAAGAGGGTTACGATCCGTTCCTTGTCCGCCTGCATCTTCTCAAGCTGGGAGCCTATGGTCTCCAGCATCACGCTGAAGTTCCGGGACAGCTCGCCCACCTCGTCCCTGCGCCCGGAGTCCGCCAGCTGGGCCAGCATCTGCATGTCCACCTGCTCCCTGGAGAGGTCGCGCACCACCTGGCGGGTGATCTCCGTCAGCTTCCCCACGGGCACCAGCAGCCTGCCTATGAAGAAGGCCAGCAGCAGGAATATCAGGGCGTACACGGCGGCGGTGATCTGATAGACCATCTGCTCGTTCTGCCTGACCTGGAGGTAGAGCCTGGAGGTGTCCATCCGGTAGCGGATGATGCCGATGGTGCGCTCCTCGATGGTCACGGGCATGGAGAAATAGACCAGCATGGTGTCCGCGTCCGGGTATGTCTGCGTGAAGGCGGCATTGCCCTCTATGGCTGCGGCCAAATCCGTGCCCGCCGGGTCCTCCTGCACCTGCCTGCTGCCGCTCAGATACTGCCCTCTGGTGTCCAGCACGCTCATGGCCTGGCCGCCCAGGACCCGCAGCTCCAGGACGATGTCCTCCGCGATCTGCCGGAAGCCCTCCTGGTCATTGTTGGCGCCGTGGAGCATCAAAAGCTGCCGGATATAGACCAGGGTGTTCTCCTGCTGGCCTGTGAGCTCCCGGACGATCTGGGCCTCCAGGCTCTGCCAGAGCTTCGCGTGGATGCCGCTGCTGAGGATCCCGCCGCCGGCCAGGAACAGCGCCAGGATGATGAGCAGCATCTGCCGCCTTATGCCCAGGCCCACGGGCCCCTTACTGCGGGACATACTTGTACCCCACGCCGAAGACCGTCACCAGCATGCCCTCCAGCTCCGCCTTCTTGCGGATGCGCTGGACATGGATGTCCACGGTCCTGGTATCCCCCGCGAAATCATAGCCCCATATCTGGTCCAGCAGGGCGGTCCTGGTGAACACCTGGCGGGGGTGCTTCAGGAAACAGATGAGCAGCTCGTATTCCTTGGGGGTCAGGCCTACCAGCTCGCCGCGGCTGTAGACGCTGTGCTCCCGCTCCTTCACGGTGAGATGCCCGCAGACCAATGGCTCCTCGTCCGCCACGGCCCTCGCCCTGTCCAACCGGCGCAGGATGGTGCGGACCCTGGCCACCACCTCCCGCAGGTCGAAGGGCTTGGTGATGTAATCGTCCGCCCCGGACTCCAGGCCGTAGAGCTTGTCCTCCACGCTCCCCCTGGCGGTGAGCATGATGATGGGGATCCTGTACTGCTCCGTGAGCATCCGGCATACGTCCACGCCGTTTATGTCCGGCAGCATCCAGTCCAGGAGCACCAGGTCCGGCGGCTCCTTGCAGGCCGCGGCGAAGCCCTCCGCCCCCGTGTAGGCGCAGCGCACCGCAAAGCCCTCCTTCTCAAAGCCGTATTTTAAGATATCCGCAATGGGTTTTTCGTCCTCGATGACCAGAATCTTCTTCTCTTCCATCTGTCGTACCTCGTGATGCCGGACGCCGGGTTTCCGGCGGCGTATTTCCTATATTTTATAGGATAAGTATAACGCGGATGTCTCGGAAATGTAAAGAATATGTATCCGATTCCCAGGCTGTATTGAAAGATTGATAAGTTGCAGTAGACTGTTACAGGCAAAACATGATAAAATAAGACCTAATCACAGACATTATACGCCTGTTGCGTCATTTTTTAGGAAAGGAACCCCAAATATGAATGAGATGCAGAGACTTCTGGTATATAACATAGCATGGCTCCGTGTTTATGGCCAAACGGATAATGCTATCGCGTTATGCCAACAGGCTATGAAGATGTTTCCTGCCGACAGCGCTTTCCCTAGATTAGAAGGGGATATCTACCAGCAGACCAAAAGGTTTGCCGAAGCTGCGCAGGCATATTTGAAAATGTTGGTGCTGTTGCGCCCGGATCAGTTTTCGTTTTTTGAGGAGGCTTACGATGATCTGGCAAAAGACGCACCCAAAGAGGTTATGGGTTCCCTTTTGGAGGATATCAGGGAATTGTTGAATGGCGGGGATTTACCTGAAGAGCTGGGGAAGGAGCTGTATGCCTTTTTAGGCAGCCGGCTTGTGGTCGATGACGAATTCCTTCTTTTTGCAGAACTGGCAAATGACGACAGTAATCTCAACGATATCAAAAGCAGGGTAGGCGAATGGGAAGCGGCACAGGATACGGCCAGAATAGAAGCGCTTGCTGAATTTAAGCTGAATGCAAAGGAAAACACGAAAAGCAGGAAGATCGATGCGTTTCTGATCCAGAGACTGGAAGAGCTGGAAAGGTATGATTTGGCGCTAGCCATGATCGAGAAGACCCAGAAGCCTTATCAGAACAAGCTTATCCTTGTGACAATGCTGAGAATCTGTCGAAAGAAGAAGGATTACTCTTTTGCCGAAAAGGAATTGAGCATTGATGATGAATTTATTGAATCATCGGGTTTTAATCTTCAATATGAATTGGTATACTATTTTCAGATAAAAGGTGACAAGGAGAGACTGGAAAAAACGTTAGGGCGGATGCGCGGAAGGGCTATGAGCAGCATTCCCATTGCACGTACTCTGTACAATTTCTATCTGAACATGAACCGGTTCGAGGACGCGCAGGGCATCTACAGGCATATTCTGCATCTGGAGGAGATCCTGACCACGGAACGACTCAAGCCAGACTTTTCCCGCAGCGAGG
>CAMTBF010000128.1 GCA_947068385.1 uncultured Lachnospiraceae bacterium | reverse complement strand
GTCTGCCATAGCTCTCCAGATTGTCACGGATGACGGAAAGGGTCTGCTCCAGAAAGCTTTCCTCAGCCTGCCGGGTAGTGCCTGGTATTCGTTCCTCTTGCTTCATCTTCGCTCCTTCCTCTGTTTCGGATCTGTGTCAGCTTGTCGTGCGGGTCAATATATAGAATTATATAGAAAAATTAAAAAAATACTAGACTTTTCTTTTCGCATATGGTACAGTGTTATATAGAATCGTGCCTGAAAAAAGCTGCTGGTAACCAGCAGCTTTTTTACGTTATTGCGAACATATCTGTTCCCGCGCTATCTCACGGCGGCGAACCCTTTCTCCAGGTCGGCGATGATATCATCGATATGCTCCGTGCCGATGGAGAGCCGGATGGTATTTGGCCGGATGCCCTGCTCTTCCAGCTCTTTTTCCGTGAGCTGGGAATGGGTGGTGGTGGCCGGGTGGATGACCAGGCTCTTCACGTCCGCCACATTGGCCAGCAGGGAGAAAATCTCCAGATGGTCGATGAACCTGTGGGCCTCCTCCTGCCCGCCTTTGATCTCAAAGGTAAAGATCGAAGCGCCGCCGCCCTGGAAATATTTCTCATACAGCGCGTGGTCGGGATGGCCCGACAGGGAGGGATGGTTCACCCGCTCCACCTGGGGGTGCTTCGCCAGGTACTCCACCACCTTCTTCGTATTCTCTGCGTGGCGGTCAAGGCGCAGGGAAAGGGTCTCCACGCCCTGCAGGAGCAGGAACGCGTTGAACGGAGAGATAGTGGCCCCGGTATCCCGCAGGAGAATGGCCCTGATATAGGTGACGAAAGCGGCTGGCCCGGCGGCTTCCGCAAAGGAGACCCCGTGGTAGCTGGGATTGGGGTCGGCGATTGCGGGATAGTTCCCGCTGGCCTTCCAGTCGAATCTCCCGGAGTCCACGATGATGCCGCCCAGGGTGGTTCCGTGGCCGCCGATGAACTTGGTGGCGGAATGCACCACGATGTCAGCGCCGTGCTCGATCGGCCTGATCAGATAGGGGGTGCCGAAAGTATTGTCGATGACCAGGGGCAGGCCGTGGGCATGGGCGATCTCCGCGATGCGGTCGATGTCGGGAATGTCGCTGTTGGGGTTCCCCAGGGTCTCCAGGTACACCGCCCTGGTCTCGGGACGGATGGCCGCCTCCAGCTCCGCCAGGTCATGGGCATCCACAAAGGTGGTGGTGATGCCGTAATGGGGCAGGGTATGCTCCAGCAGGTTGTAGCTGCCCCCGTAGATGGTCTTCTGGGCCACGATGTGCCCGCCGTCCTGGGCCAGGGCCTGGATGGCGTATGTAATGGCCGCCGCGCCGGAAGCCAGGGCCAGCGCCGCCACGCCGCCCTCCAGGGCCGCGATCCTCTTCTCCAGCACGTCCTGGGTGGAATTGGTCAGGCGGCCATAGATATTGCCCGCATCCGCTAGGCCGAACCGGGCGGCCGCATGGGCGGAATCCCGGAATACATAGGATGTGGTCTGGTAGATGGGCACGGCCCTGGCATCCGTGGCCGGATCGGGGCTCTCCTGTCCTACATGCAGCTGCAGGGTTTCGAATCTGTATTGGCTCATTGTAATCTCCTCCTTTGGAATGTGTTTTTGACATTTCTGTAATTCGTTTTCCAGAATACACCTATTTGCCTACTATGTCAATAGGTTTATATAAAAACATGATTGAAGAGTTGCAGGAAGAGCGGAATTCTGCTACAATTCTTAGAGAAGAAAGAAGATCGGAGGTAGTGACATATGGCGGCACAGGGGACGAAACAGGACATGGGAAGCGGCAGCATACCGAAGCTGATGCTGAATCTGGCGATTCCGGCGGTGGTGGCGCAGCTGATCAACATGCTCTACAATATCGTGGACAGGATCTACATCGGGCATATCCCCGACGCGGGGGCCTCGGCGCTGACCGGCGTGGGGCTGTTTTTGCCCATCTTAATGATGATAAATGCCTTCGCCATGCTGGCGGGCTCCGGCGGCGCGCCCAGAGCGGCCATCGCCATGGGGAAAAAGGATTTGGAAAGCGCCCAGAAGATCCTGGGGAACTGCTTCTCCGTGCTGATGATGTTCGCCGTCCTGCTGACGGTGCTGTTCTATCTCTTCGCGCCCCAGCTGCTCCGGCTCTTCGGCGCCAGCGACGTGACCCTGCCCTACGCCCTGTCCTATGCCCGGATCTATATCCTGGGCATCGTCTTCGTGATGATTGTCATGGGGCTGAACCCTTTCATCACCACCCAGGGCTTCGCCAAGTTCAGCATGCTCACCACGGTGGTGGGCGCTGTGTGCAACATCATCCTGGATCCCATCCTGATCTTCGGCCTGGGCATGGGCGTCCAGGGGGCTGCCATCGCCACGGTGGTCAGCCAGGCGGTCAGCGCCGTGTGGGTGCTGCGCTTCCTGCGTGGCCCCAGGACGATGCTTAAGCTGTCGCTGCCCGATATGAGGCTGGAAGCGCCTACCATCCTGCCCTGCCTGGCTCTGGGCATCTCCTCCTTCGTGATGCTGAGCACGGAGAGCATCCTGAACATCAGCTTCAACAGCAGCCTCTCCCGCTTCGGCGGGGACGTGGCGGTAGGGGCCATGACGATCATATCCTCCTGCAGCCAGCTCATCACGCTGCCCCTGCAGGGGATCTGCCAGGGCGGCCAGCCCATCATGAGCTACAATTTCGGCGCGGGCAAAAAGGAGCGGGTGAAGCAGGCCTTCCGCTGCCAGTTCCTGTCCTGCACCACATACACCACCCTGATGTGGCTGCTGATGCTGCTGGTCCCCCGGGTGTTCGCGGGCATCTTCAGCAGCGACTCCTCTTTGGTGGAGTACACGGTGTGGGCCATGCGCATCTACATGGCGGGCATCTTCTCCACAGGCGTGCAGATTGCCTGCCAGCAGACCTTCATGGCCCTGGGAGAGGCGAAGATCAGCCTGCTGATGGCCTGCCTGCGCAAGCTGGTGCTGCTGATCCCCTTGATCTTCATCCTGCCCCAGATCCTGTCGGACCAGGTCTTCGGCGTGTTCGTGGCGGAGCCGGTCAGCGACATCCTGGCGGCCAGCGTCACCGCCACCATGCTCTTTACCAGGCTAGGCGGCATCCTGGACAGAGGGGCCGGCGGGCAGAAAGCCCAGGCGTGACAGGGCAAGCAGGCCCGCAGACAGATCCATGGACAAAGGAGAGCTGGCCTCCTATCGGTTGGCCAGCTCTGTGGTGATCTCTTCCCAGCTGATGTCCTTCTCCGCCATCAGCACCATCATGTGGTATAGAAAGTCGCTTATCTCGTATTTTACCTCATTTGCCCCCGGGTTCTTGGCCGCGATGACGATTTCTGTGGCCTCCTCCCCCAGCTTCTTGAGTATCTTGTCGATGCCCTTGTCGAAGAGGTAGTTGGTGTAGGAGCCCTCCTTGGGATGGGCCTTCCTGTCCTTGATCACATCGAAGACCTCTTCAAAGACCTGCAGCGGATTGGCGGTCTCCTCCCCCTGCTTTTTCACGATCTCGTTGAAGAAGCAGCTCCTGGAGCCGGTGTGGCAGGCGGCCCCCACCTGGGACACCCTTGCCAAGAGCGTGTCCTTGTCGCAGTCCGCGGCGAGGCTCTTCAGATACTGGAAATGGCCGCTGGTCTCCCCCTTGAGCCAGAGCTGCCTGCGGCTGCGGCTATAATAGGTCATCCGGCCCGTGCGGATGGTCTGGCCGTAGGCCTCCTCGTTCATATAGGCCATCATCAGCACCTCTCCGGTCCGGTAGTCCTGCACGATCACAGGGAGCAGGCCCTCCGGATTCTTCTGGAAGTCGTCCCATTGCAAAGCCGCTTCAAAGGTCTCCACCAAAATCCCGTTCTCCTTACATAACCCTTTCAGGGCCAGAATGTCGCGGTAATTGTCGTTGATCGTATTGCCGGTGACGCCGCAGACATTCTCGTAGGCAAAAATCTCCATCAGCTTGTTCAGGGCGATCTGGTTCACCTCCACCAGAAACGGCAGCTGCACCGCGGCCTGGGTCTCCCTGATCTGATGGGGGTTCTGCAGGAGCAGGCCGGACACGCAGTCCTCCAGCAGCCCCCGGTTCCCGGCGATGACGTCCACATTGTCGCAGGACGCCAGGAGCTTGTCCCTGCCGAATCTCTGGGAGGCTTCTCTGGTGAGGGCGATGTTGGACTCTTTGGCATAGTCCAGGACGGCCCTCCTGCAGCCCGCGTAGAGCAGCTTCTTCACGTCCTCCAGCCGCTTTATGTTGCCGGCCCCTGTGACCTCCATCTCCGCTGTGGCGCAGATTTCCTTGATGATGTCCAGCGCCTCCTCGTGCCCTCTGTCCTCCTGGGACATATCGAACACCACAAGGCCGTCCGCGCCGTTCTCATTGTACAGGTTCACCAGGCGCAGGGGATCCGTCTCCACCACGGAGAGGTCCGTAAGCCGCCTTACCGCATGGCCGTTATAAAGATAGATACATGGTACGAATTTTTTTACTAGCATATCTGTGCCCTCATTTGTTGAATGTTGTTTCCGGACAGCTCCTTAGGAAAGAATTCCCTTTGTGCTGAGCACGTCGCTGACCCGGGGCTCCATGCCTGTGGCCCCGTCCAGCGCCTTGGCAAAAGCCTTGAACATGGCCTCTATCATATGGTGGGCATTTGTCCCGTCCAGCACCTTCAGATGCAGGTTCATCCCCGCGCTGTAGGACACCGCGTAGAAGAATTCCCGCACCAGCTCCGTGTCCAGGCCGCCCACCCGCTCCGTGGGGAAAGCGGCGTCGAAATTCAGATAGGGCCTGCCGCAGAGGTCCACCGCGCACAGCACCAGGGCATCGTCCATGGGCAGGACGAAATAGCCGTACCTGCGGATGCCCTTCTTGTCTCCCACTGCTTTTGCAATGGCCTGGCCCAGCACGATGCCCGTGTCCTCCACGGTATGGTGCCCGTCCACATGCAGGTCTCCGTCCACATGGCAGCTCAGGTCGAAGAAGCCGTGCTTAGCGAAGCCCTCCAGCATATGGTCGAAGAAGCCGATGCCTGTGGAAACCTCCGATTCCCCTGTGCCGTCCAAGGCCAGGGCGACATGGATGTCCGTCTCCTTTGTCTTTCTCTCTATGGTCGCTGTCCTTGTCATATCCTCTCCTTTTAACCAATATGGTGCCAACCCGGAAGAATCGCTTCCCTTGCGATTCTTCTGTGTGAAGCTTGAAATCACTTAGCGAGGTACTTTCGAGCTTAGTGATTTCCTTCACACTTCGAAGCGCACCCTGATGCTGTTTGCGTGGGCGGTCAGCCCCTCGCTCTCCGCAAAGGCCTCGATGTCCTTATGTACCCTTTCCAGCGCCTCCCTGGAATAGGAGATGATGCTGGTCTTCTTCATGAAGTCATCTACGTTCAGCGGCGAGAAGAACTTCGCCGTGCCGTTTGTGGGCAGGATATGGTTGGGCCCGGCGAAATAATCCCCCAGGGGCTCAGAGGAATATTCTCCCAGGAAGATCGCCCCGGCGTTGCGGATCTTGGTCATCACCTGGTAAGGGTCGGCGGTGAGGATCTCCAGATGCTCCGAGGCGATTTCGTTGGCGGCATCGATGGCATCCTCCATGCTTTCGGCCAGCAGGATATAGCCGTAGTTGTCCAGGGACTTTTGGATGATTTCCTTCCTGGACAGCCTCTCCGTCAAGGCGTCCACCTGGGCGCTGACCTGTTCCGCCAGCTCCTGCGAGGTGGTAATCAGGATGGCGCTGGCCAGCTCGTCATGCTCCGCCTGGGAGAGCAGGTCCGCCGCCACGTATCTGGGATTGGCCGTGCCGTCCGCCAGCACCAGGATCTCGCTGGGGCCCGCGATGGAGTCGATCCCCACGTAGCCGTACACGGCCTTTTTGGCCAGGGCCACGAAGATATTGCCGGGGCCCGTGAGCTTGTCCACCTTGGGGATGGACTGGGTGCCGAAAGCCATGGCCGCCACTGCCTGGGCGCCTCCCGCCTTGTAGATCGTGTCCACGCCCGCGATGTCCGCCGCCACCAGCGTGCCGGGGTTGATCCGTCCCTGGGCGTCAGGCGGCGTGGTCATGATGATCTCCCCCACTCCCGCTACCTTTGCAGGGATCACGTTCATCAGGACGCTGGAGGGATAGGCGGCCTTTCCGCCGGGGACATAGACCCCGGCCCTTCCGATGGGGGTGAACTTCATCCCCAGAATCGTGCCGTCCGCCTTTGGCTCGAACCAGCTATTGCGAAGCTGCTTTTCATGAAAGGCGCGGATGTTGTCGGCAGAGCGTCTGATGACATCTGTCAGGCCGTCATCCATAAGGCCGTAGGCCGCATCGATCTCATCCCTCGTCACCTTGATGTTGTCCGCGCTCAGGGGAAATCTGTCGAATTTCAGGGTATAGTCGAACAGGGCCCTGTCCCCGTCCTTTCGGACATCCTCCAGGATGCCGTTCACCGTGCCCTCATATTCGGAATAATTGTTGGGGCTCCTTTTGAGCAGATCGCCCAACAGGTTGGCCTTGGTCTCCGCTGTCAGTTTTATGGTTCTCATGAATTTACCTCCGTTCTCCCGGCTTCGCTTCCGCTTAGTTTTTTCCGCAGTCCCAGCACCAGCTCCTGGATCCTGGCCCGCTCCATCTGCATGCTGACCGGGTTCACGATCATCCTGGCCGACAGGCCGCAGACCTCCTCCAGTACCTCCAGGCCGTTCTCCCGCAGGGTGGAGCCGGTCTCCACGATGTCCACGATGACGTCCGACAGGCCCACCAGGGGCCCCAGCTCCACGGATCCCCCCAGCTTGATGATGTCCACGGTCTGATGCTTTTTATTGTAGAAATAGTCCTTTGCGATATTAGGGTACTTGCTGGCCACACGGATGCGCTCATGGTGCAGGAGCAGGTCTTTCGCGGATTCCGGCCCGCAGACGCACATCCGGCATCTGCCGAAGCCCAGATCCAGCACCTCGTACACGTTCCGGTTCTCCTCCAGGACCGTATCCCGGCCCGCCACGCCCATGTCCGCAGCGCCGTACTCCACATAGGTGGGCACGTCAGGGCCCTTGGCCAGGAAGAATTTCAGCTTCCACTCCTCGTTCACGAATATGAGCTTCCTGGTATTCTTGTCCTTCATCTCCTCACAGGAAATGCCCATCTCCTCGAAAAGCGCCAGGGTCTGGCTGGCCAGCCTTCCCTTGGCCAGGGCAAAGGTCAGATATTTGTCCATATTCATATCCCGTCCTCCCTTTCCGTGGAGCCCGCCCCGGGATGCGCCCCTTCCATGGGAAGCAGCACGGCGCAGGTTCCCTGGCGGCGGAGCTTTTGAGCCTGGGCCAGCTTTTCGGCGAAATCATCCGTACTGTAATAGATCCTTGCCGCATCCTCTGGCAAGGGCAGCCGGGCCTCCTGCCTGGAGAGGGCCTCCATGATGCTGTCCACCACGATGACGAAGCCCACAGCCGGCGCGTCCTTGCCGAACTGCTGCAGCAGCCTGTCATATCTGCCGCCCTTCACCACAGCCTCCCCTACGCCGTAGGTATAGGCCTTGAAGATCATCCCTGTGTAGTAGCGGTATTTGCTGAGCATCCCCAGGTCAAAGGAGACATAGGCCTCCACGCCATAGAGCCCCAGCAGGGAGGAAAGCTTCTCCAACCGCCGGATGGCGGCCAGGGAACGTCCATTCTCCACTATGGCACCGGCATCGGCCAGGGAGCACATGTCGCCGAACATGTCCGCCACCTTCAAGAGCCTCCCCTGATAGGGCTCAGCCACGCCCCGCTCCATCAAAAGCTCCTGGGCCCCGAAGTAATTCTTGCCGGAGATAAAGGAGCGCAGCTCCAGCTCCGTGTCCTCGTCCAGCCCGGCCTCCTCGCAGAGCCCCTTGAAATACTCCACGTCCCCGATGGCCACCTGGAAGCGCTTCAGGCCCGCGCCCAGAAGCGCCCGGATCACCATGCATATGATCTCCGCATCCGCCTCCACGGACGGGTCGCCTATGAGCTCCGCCCCCAGCTGGGTCACTTCCTTCAGCTTCCCCTGCAGGTTCGAGGTGTTGGTAAAGGTGTTGCCCATGTAGCTGAACCGCAGCGGCTGCCTCTCCTCGGAGAAATACTTGGCGGCGCAGCGGGCGATGGACGGCGTGAAATCAGGCCGCAGCACCAGAGTGTTCCCCTCCTTGTCGAAGAACTTATACAGCTCCTTGCTAGGCGTGGTGCCGATTTCCCTGGAGAATACGTCGAAGAACTCAAAGGTGGGCGTCTGGATGTCCTCATAGCCGAAAAGGTGGATGCCCTCCAGCAGCCGTCCCTCCACATAGAGCTTCTTCCTGTATTCCTTTCCGTAGATATCCCGGACTCCCTCCGGGGTATGCAGCAGTCGTTGACTCATATGCTCACTGTACCTTTCTGAATGCCTCTGCATTTTGACTGATTTGGTCAAGACAACCCCTTTGGTCAATGCCGCTCCTGTCTTCCAAAGGCATCTCGCTTCAATGCTTTAACGC
>CAMTBF010000127.1 GCA_947068385.1 uncultured Lachnospiraceae bacterium | reverse complement strand
CATCGATGAGGAGAAGGGCGTGTACAATGAGGACGGGAGCCTGAACCTGAACCCCAATTCCCTCACGGTCATGAAGGACTGCAAGCTGGAGCCTGCCTTTGCGGGGGCAAAGGAGTATGAGCGCTTCCAGTTCGTGAGGCAGGGATTCTTCTGCGTGGACGCGAAGGACTCCAGGCCGGATGCCCTGGTGTTCAACCGCATCGTGTCGCTGAAGAGCTCTTACGTGCTGCCGAAGCAGTCTTAAGGCAGAATCCAAAAGCCGTCCCGGGGCGGTGTGGGGGGGATAAGTATGGGGATTTTATCGGGGTTGAGGAGTCTGGGCCTGGGGAACCTGGAGGATGTGAGCCTCTTTGAGGAGCCGAAGAAAAAGGAATCGGAGAAGCAGGAGCAGGCGGCTGCGCCGAAGCCCCAGGAGAAGGATCTGATCTATGACAGATCCTTCGTCTGCCCGGTGTGCGACAGCTCCTTCACCTCCAAGGTCATGAAGTCCAACAAGGCCAAGCTCCTGGGCACGGATGCGGACCTCCGGGCCAGGTATGACGGGATCGATGCCTCCAAGTACGAGGTGGTGATGTGCCCGATCTGCGGCTATGCCGCGCTGATGCGCTATTTCACCGGCATCACCTCCAGCCAGGCCAAGCTGATCCGGGAGAAGATCAGCCAGACCGTGCGCATCCCGCCCAGCCAGGGCGAGACCTATACCTATGAGGAGGCCATACAGCGGTACAAGCTGGCTTTGGTGGGAGCTGTGGTAAGGCGCGCGAAGCCCAGCGAGAAAGCGTACATATGCCTGAAATACGCATGGCTTACGAGAGGCTATCTGGAGAGCCTGAAGGAGGAAGGGGCCCAGGTGGACGAAAAGCGCGTGGCCGAATGGGAGACCCAGGAGAACGAGCTTCTGGCCAATGCCTACAAGGGCTTCACGGAGGCCAGGCAGACGGAGATGTTCCCCCTGTGCGGCATGAACGAGGTCACGGTGGACTACCTGCTGGCGGTGCTGGCGGCGCGGTTCCAGGATTACGATATGTCCATAAGGCTCTTGAGCAGCATCATCACCTCCAGGACGGCCAACTCCCGCATCAAGGACAAGGCCAGGGACATGAAGGACCAGGTGATGCTGGACATGAAGAAGAGACAGCAGGGGTGAACGGGAGAGCGTTTTGAATGAAATGACATTTCAGATACGGACGGATGGGGACAGCCGCCTGTATGAGCAGATATACCGGCATATCAGAGGGGAAATCAGGAGCGGGAAGCTTCTCTCAGGGGAGAGGCTTCCCTCTACGCGTTCTCTGGCGGAATATCTCCAGGTGGCCAGGAGCACCGTGGACTATGCCTACGGGCAGCTGCAGAGCGAGGGCTACATCGAGTCCAGGCCCTACAGGGGATATTTCGTCTGTCCCCTGGAGGACTTGCTGCTGCTGGAGGGGGATATGGCGCTGCCCGGCGCTTCCCCGGAGGATGGACCGGCGGGAGGACAGGGCGGGAGGCCCGGACAGGGGGACAGGGCCGCGGGAGGGCACAGGGCAGCAGTGCGGCGGCAGGGAAGCGCAGTGCCGGGCGGGAACGAAACGCAGCGTCCCGGGGGCATGGACGCCCGGGTGCCTGTGGACTTCTCTCCCTATGACATCGACATGACCGGATTCCCCTTCAGCGTCTGGAAGAAGATCTCGAAGAACATCCTGACCTATGCCAACAGCGACCTGTTCGCCAAGGGGGAGGCCCAGGGGGACTACGGGCTGCGCTGCACGATCGGACGCTACCTCCATTCCTCCAGGGGGGTGGACTGCAGGCCGGAGCAGATTATCGTGGGGGCCGGAAACGACTACCTTCTGCTCCTGCTGGAGAAGATCCTGGGCCGCCATGTGCGGATCGCCATGGAGAATCCCACCTACATCAGGTCCTACCGGATATTCCGCTCCTTCGCCTACAAAATCGCCACGGTGGACATGGACGAGAGCGGCATGCGGGCGGACAGGCTGGAGGAGGCGGATGTGAAGGCCGCCTATGTGATGCCCTCCCATCAGTTCCCCACGGGGACGGTGATGCCCATCGGGCGGCGGATGGAGCTGTTGAAATGGGCGGACGGCGGGAGGGACAGATACCTGATAGAGGACGATTACGACAGCGAGTTCCGCTTCCGGGGCAAGCCCATCCCGGCCCTCCTGGCCTCGGACAGGCATGGCAAGGTCATCTATATGGGCACCTTCTCCAAGGCCATCGCCCCCGCCATCCGGGTGAGCTTCCTGGTGCTGCCGGAGGCGCTGCTGGCGCGGTACAGGAGGAACTGCTCCGTCTATTCCTGTACGGTTTCCCGTATCGACCAGAGCATCCTCAACCAGTTCATCGGGGCGGGACATTTCGAGCGGCATCTGAACAAGATGCGCAAGATATACCGGGCGAAGCATGACCTGCTCCTGGAATGCCTGGCAGACATGCGGGATGCCTTCCAGGTGTCGGGGGAGAACGCGGGGCTGCATCTGCTGCTCACCGCCAAGGGCGGCATGGGGGAGGGGGAGCTGGTGCGGAGGGCCGCAGAGCGCGGCGTGCGGGTCTATGGCCTGTCCGAGAGCATGGTGGAGGAGGCCCCTGACAGCCGGACGGTGCTGCTGGGCTTCGGCGGGCTGGATGAAAGGCAGATCCGGGAGGGCGCGTCGCTCCTGCGGGAGGCCTGGAAGGGAAAGGGGTAAGGGCGGAGAGGCCGCGGGAAACGGGGCTATGGGAACGCGGAGCGCAAAAAAACACAGGATGCAGCGGAAAGGGGTTCCGCAGATCCTGTGCGCCTGTCGCTCTAGGAGAAATGTAAGGTTCCCGTGAAGGGGCCGGTCAGTTGTCGGTGATGGGAGGCTCCTCGTCGGTGCTGTCCTCGTCGAAGAACTCTTCCACGGTCTCCTCGGCCTTTTGGGCGGTCTCCGCCAGGGGGGTGAAGCCATCCTGTCCGGCAGCTTCCTCCTTTTTATCGGGGCACTCCTCCGCGGAGTCCGTGCATGCGGGCTCTTCCGGCTCCGCTGCCTGGGCGGGCTCCTCCGTCTGCCCTTCGGGGGTCAGGGGGACATAGCTGCGGGAATCGCCGTCCTTGGCCTCCTCCTCGCTGAAATCATCGTAATCCTCTTCCGCGCTGTCGTGCTCTGCATTTTTCTTGCGGGCAAAATAGCAGACAGCACCAATCGCTGAACCGATCGCGGCGCTGAACAATAAAAGCTTTCCAAATTTTTTTGCCATAGGTGACTCCTTTCAAACGGGTTCGTTTTTTTCTGATATATATGATATTAATACTATTTTGCAGAATTGAAAAGGGAATATGCATAATTTTACTAAAAATTTATGATTTCCTTTCCGTTTGGGGGCGGAACATGGTATAATTGGTGTCATACCCTCTGTTGGAGGAACAGCTTACATATGAACAGTAAATTCTTCGATATCAAAAAAGAGAAGCAGGACAGGATCATCAACGCTGCCCTGAAGATATTCGCCATGCAGGGCTACCGCCACGGCAGCACCGACGACATCGTCAGGGAGGCGGCCATCAGCAAGGGCCTGCTCTTCCACTACTTCGGCAGCAAGGTGGGCCTCTACGGCTTCGTCTATGACTACAGCGTCAGGTTCATGAACCTGGAGCTGCGGTCCACCGTGAGCGCCAGGGAGACGGACCTGTTCGCGCTGGTGAAGCAGATCGAATGCGCCAGGATGCATGCCATGAAGGGATACCCCTACATGCAGCAGTTCCTGAACCGCTCCCTGTCGGAGGACTGCTACGAGGCGCTCCTCTCCACGGAGGAGAAGAGGAACGCCCTGGGGGAGACCTACGCCTCCATCGACAGCCAGATCGACTACGCGGCCCTGCCCGGGGGCGTGGACGGGGAGAAGCTGCGGAAGATGCTGGACTTCACCATCAAGGGGCTGATGACGGAGCGGTTCCAGGACGCGTCCTTCCAGCCGGAGATGCTCTACGAGGAGATCTGCGGCTATCTGGACATGGTCAGGCAGATCGTGTACAGATGACGCATTACTTGCTCATCGTATAAGGGCCGTCCGCAGGATACCCGCCCTTCAGCTTCTGCATGCCCCGCTGGATGGCGTCCCTGGAATTCTTCCAGTCCGCGTCCTTGTTGCGGTAGTCGAACTTCTCCACCATCCAGGCCACGTCCCCGGACAGGCGGCTCATGTTGCGCTCCATGAGGGGGAACATGAGGCTGTAGAAATCCTCCTTCGCGCTGTTGGACAGCTTGGCGTCCGCGGCCTGGCACAGGTCCCCGAAGTGGTGCAGGCAGAAGCCCTTGCCCTCCTGTATCTTCTGCCGGAAGGCGCTGTCCTGGTTCCAGAGGTAGAAGAAGGTGTCCATGTACCGGGCGTAGGTCTCGGCAAAGTGGTCGCAGATATAGCAGGTGGATTCCTTCTTCTGGATCCAGGCGGCGATGGGGTTGGCGTCCACGGCCTTCCGCAGCTTGTCCTTGAGGGAGGTCTTGGCTGGCCTGAAGCGGGCGAACTCCTCCTTCATCTCGCCGATGACCTTCTGGTAATGGGTCTTCAATATCCAGGCGTTGCCCAGGGTATTGCCGTAGTCGAACATCTTCTGGAAATGCTGCCTGCAGAAGCCGGCCTTGTCCGTCATTTCGCGGATGTCCGCCTCCATGTAGGAGGAGCCGCTGCCCAGCACGAAATCCAGGAGATCGCGCTCCACGCTTCTCTCGATGAAGCAGAAGGGGCATTCGTCCGCGGCGTTCACGGCATCGTTCAAGGGGATGGTGTACAATTGTTCTTTCATGGCGTCGTCCTTTCTGTTGGTGTTAATAGTTAGTTTACAATAAATCTCCCATAATTGCCATATATTTGTGGGATTTTATTTGTCAGAAAATGGTTAATCAAAAAGCCGATCCGGACGATATATAATGTGAGAAGTATCCACGACACGGAAGTTTCATTGAGTATCAAAGGAGTGATTGATTATATGGGTATCAGTATCGATGTGGGAAATACGGGTTCGGATTATTCATACCTGTTCCAGGGCCTTTCGGGCGGCAGCCTCGGCAATCTGAATTTCCTGTCGGATTATGCCGGCATCAAGAACGGCAGCTATGCCAAGCTGATGAAGGCCTATTACGGGACGGCGCAGGGCAGCAGCACAGGCACGGGGGCATCCGGCAGGGAGAGCAGGACCAGCAACATCCTGGACAAGATCCTGGAAGAGAAGATGCATCCGAAGGTCTCCAAGGAGGCCCAGAAGGCCAACTCGAACCTGACGGCGGGGCTTACCAGCTTGGACTCCTCCCTTGCGACCCTGCGCAATGACAATACCTATACGGATTCCACGGACGGCCGGAGCGCGGCGGATAAGGTGGTGTCCGCGGTGAAGGCCTATGTGACGAACTATAATAACGTAGTGACCACGGCAAAGGAATCCACGCTGACCAACAAGACGGCCTATGTGGCGAACATGATGAGCAGCACGGCGGCCAATGCGGATAAGCTTTCGGAGATCGGCGTCACGATCAATGCCAACGGGACGCTGATGCTCAATGAGGGGAAGCTGAAGGAGACGGACATCGCAAAGGTGCAGGATCTGTTCTCCAGCGACAATGTCTTAAGCTACGGCTCCATGATCTCGTCCCGCCTCCATTTCGCGGGCTCCGCCTCCGGGACGGCCGGTACGGACAGCACGGGGACGGACAACAAGACGGCTTCCGGGGCGTCCTCCCTCAAGGCGGACAGCCAGGCCCTTGCCTCCGATGCCTTATATCAGAAGGTAAAGGACAAGGACGGCAACGAGACGGACGAGTACGATATCAAGAAGATCTTTGCCACGGCGAAGAGCTTCGTGAGCAATTACAACAGGATGTTCGATGCTGCGGAGTCCAGCTCCAATTCCGGGGTGGTGGCGAACCTGTCCTATATCAGGGAGAAGACGGCCCGCAATGAGGACGCGCTGAAGGCATTGGGGATCAGCGTGGACGGCAAGGGCAGGATGAAGATAGACGAGGACGCCTTCAAGAAGGCGGATATGGCCAAGGTGCAGGAGTTCTTCAAGGACTATGGCTCTTCCATCGCCACCAACGCCTCGCTGGTAGACTATTACATGACCACCCAGGCAGGTGCCGCCAACAGCTATACCTCCGGCGGAACCTACAATGTGCAGGGGAGCTCCCGCTATAGCGGCACGGTGTAAGCGCAGACAGACAGGAACGGATAGGGATGCAGATCCGCCAGAGTATCATCTGAGGGATCGCATCCCTTTTTTATGTGCGGGCACGCATATGGAGGCCTGCTGCTGCGCGGCAGGCGGGCCGCAGGAATTTTTTACATAATTGCTACATATTTGTAACGATTTGGAAAGAGAAATTAATTATTTTTAAGTTGAAATGTGGGCGAAAGCAAGTTAGTATTATAGATAGGAGCTCGATACAAGAGCCTGATATGACGACAACCGGTGAAAGATGTGATGATTCTTGGTATTCAGTAGCATAGAATTCCTGCTCTTCTTTCTTCCGTTATTTTTGATTGTTTACAGTCTGGTCCCTGAAAGGATGAAAAATGTGACACTTCTGTCGGGAAGTCTTATTTTTTATGCCTATGGGGAGACGAAATACCTGCCGCTGCTCATGCTGTCCATTCTGGCCAATTACTTCTTCGGCCTGCACATAGGGCGCAGGGAGCGGCACAGGACGGAGCGCGGCGGCGCGGATGCGGGACAGAAGAGTGGGCTTAGGACGAATAGACATAAATTGAATAGAAGGCGCAAGGCAGTATTTGTCATGGCCATCCTGTACAACGTGGGGATGCTGGCGGCCTTTAAATACGGAAGGGGAGGGCGTTACCTGCCCCTGGGCATCAGCTTCTACACCTTCCAGATGCTCTCCTACCTGATAGACGTCTATCGGGGGGAGCAGCGCAGGGAGCCGTCCTTCCTGAAGTTCGCCACCTATGTCGCCATGTTCCCCCAGCTCCTCTCGGGGCCTCTCGTGGGCTACGGGGAGCTGCGGGGGAGCCTGGCCCTGCGGGAATTCTCGGCAAAGGGGGTGCAGGAGGGGCTGAAGGTGTTCACCATGGGGCTGGCGGCCAAGGTGCTGCTGGCGGACAGGATAGGGCTGTTGTGGCAGGAGGTGCAGGTCACGGGCTTCGAGAGCATCTCCACCCCCCTGGCCTGGCTGGCGGCCATAGCCTATTCCCTGAAGATATACTTCGACTTCTACGGGTATTCCCTGATGGCCATGGGGCTGGGGAGGATGCTTGGCTTTGCCCTGCCGGAGAACTTCAGGAGCCCCTACATGGCCACCTCCGTCCGGGACTTCTACCGCAGATGGCATATGACGTTGGGAGGGTGGTTCCGGAAGTATGTGTACATCCCCCTGGGCGGGAACCGGAAGGGAGAGTACCGGACGGTGTGCCATCTGCTGGCGGTGTGGCTGTTGACGTCCGTCTGGCATGGGAGCACGGGCAACTTCCTGATATGGGGGATGCTCCTGTGGCTGGCCATCGTGATCGAGCGGCAGCTGGAGGCGCTGGGCGTGACGGCCGTGCTGGAAAAGCTGCCGGGAAAGCTGCTTAGCCGCCTCTTTGTGTGGGCGTACATCCCCGTTACCTGGGTATGCTTCGCCGTCACGGACATCGGGCAGCTGCAGGTCTTCCTGGGCAGGATGTTCCATGTGGTTCCGGGGATCCGGGTCAGCGCCGGGGACTGGCAGAAGGCCCTGGGAAATTACGGCCTGCTGTTCCTGGCGGGGGCCATTGCCTCCACGCCGCTTTTGAAGAACCTGTTCCGGCGCTTTAAGGACAGCTGGCCTGTGATGGCGCTGCTGGCGGCGCTGTTCTGGCTCTGCGTCTGGCGGCTGCGGATGGAGGGGCATAATCCCTTCATGTACCTGAACTTCTGAGCGCGGGAAATGGAGTTGGGTGATATGGATATGAAATGGCTGAAAAAATGGGCCTACCTGGCAATGCTGCTGGGCATGGGGCTGGCATATCTGGCCTGCGTGGACAACTGGCAGGTCTATGCGGAGCCCCTTCGGGCGGCGAAGAGCTGGTATGACGGCCAAAAGCAGAAAAACGCGCAGCCGGCTGACGGAAGCGCCGTGGAAGGGAGCGGGCAGGAGGGCGCGGCATCGCCGGGGAGCGGCTCGGGCAATGCCGCCTCGGGCGGTGACGCTGACGGTTCGGACGCGGCTTCGGCGCCCGGGGCGGAGGGAGAGGGGGACGTCCCGGGGACGCCCTCCGGCAGCGGGAATGAGGCCCTGCCCCCGGCTGGCGGCCAGGACGGGGGGGACGGCTCCGGGAGCCCGGAGGGAGAGCCTGCCTCCGGGCAGCCGGAGGGCCTTCCGGAAGGAGACGCCACCGGGGAGCCGGGGGAGGGACAGCCCGGTACGCCTGACGCAGGAGGGCCGCAGGCTCCCTCCCAGGGCGATGGCGGGGAGGAGGCCCCTGGGGAGCCCGGGGAGGTGGCCTACATGACCGTGGAGGACGATTATTTCGCGGACGCGGTGTTCATCGGGGAT
>CAMTBF010000126.1 GCA_947068385.1 uncultured Lachnospiraceae bacterium | reverse complement strand
AGCTTGGCATGGACTATCTGTCCATGGCCATGGTGTACAATGCCACCGCAGAGGACGAATTCAACCAGTGGTACATGGGCTATGTAGAGAGATGGAACGAGCTGATGCCCGACATCCCGCTGTATTCCAACTTCTACTATGACGTATACAATGCAAAGATCGAGAACTTCCAGACCAGCCCCTTCCGCGGTCCGGCCGCGGCGCTGCTGTACGCCAACGTAAAGGGCTTCTAAGGCTGCGAATCTGAATTCAATCGATTACAGCAAGGACATGGGGCAGCCGTCAAAGCGACTGCCCCATTCTCAAATGCACAGGCCCGTGCAAAAAATCAGAAATGGGGTATGATATGGGCAAATATATACTGAAAAGATTGGGCTACATGGCCATAGTCCTGCTGATCCTCTCCTTCCTCATGTTCTTCGTCTACTCTCTCATTCCCTATGACCGGGCCGTGGCGGAGGCGGAGCCCTACAGAAAGGGACTGAAGACCACGGAAAACGCGGCCGAGCTCTACCAGGCAAAGGTGGAGGAGCTGCGCCGGGAGCTGGGGACGGATCAGAACGTCGTAGTGCGGTATCTGGGATGGATCGGCCTGGCGCCTATCAACGGAAAATACAACGGGATCCTCCAGGGGAACCTGGGATACAGCTATTCATTCGACCGCAGCGCCAGGGAAGTGCTGGCGGATCCGCTGAAGAACACAGTGTTCATCAATATCTTCGCAACCTTCTTAGGCCTTGGGATCACCATTCCCTTAGGCATATTCTGTGCTGTCCACAGGGGCAGCAAGCGGGATACCGCCGTCCAGATAGGGACCATCATCGGCTATAGCATCCCTGGCTTCATCATCTCCATCGTGTTCATCTGGATCTTCGCCATCCTGCTGAAGTGGTTCCCTGTCTCCGGCATGAAGACGCCCGGCTCCAGCTATACTGGCCTGGCCGAGCTGAAAGACAGGCTCTACTATATGGCGCTGCCGCTGATCGTCATGACCTTCTCCTCTCTGGGTGGCATGACCCGCTATGTGAGGGCCTCCATGTCCGAGGCGCTGTCCCTGGACTGCATCCGCACCGCCCGGGCAAAGGGCCTGGTGGAGAAGACGGTCATCTACAGCCACGCGTTCCGGAATGCCCTGATTCCCATCATCACGCTGGTGATCGGATGGTTCATCGGCATCTTTTCCGGATCCATCGTCATCGAGAATATCTTCGGCCTCAACGGCGTGGGCCGGATCTATATACTCAGCCTGAACAGCAAGGACTTCGAGGTGGTGCTGCTGCTGCAGATGTTCTACGTGATCCTGGGGCTTTTGGGCAACCTGATCGTGGACATCGCTTACGGCCTGGCAGACCCCAGGGTCCGTGTGAATAAGTAAAGGAGGACTTAAAAAATGAGCGAAAAGAAAGCTTCCTCCCGGAAAGGGCCTGCCCCCTTGCGCTGGCTGCGCAGAATGTTCTTTGGCGGCTCCAAGGAACTGACCTTGGCCGATGAGCGGTTCGACAGCCCCGGCAAGCTGGCAGTGAAACGGTTCTTCCGCAATCCCCTGGCCACGGGGGCGGTGATCATCCTGGCGGGAATGTTCCTCTTCGTCTTCATCGGCTCCGCCATTGCGCCGGTGAACCTGACAGAGACCGGCAGCGAAATGCTGCACACCAACATGGCTCCCACCCGGAGCCTGATGAAGCTGCCCGATGGCATGAAAGACGGCGTGGTGGACATCTCCTCCAAGGGCACCTTCACCATCGGCGTGGACACGGATGGCAAGGTCTCCATGTGGGGACAGTATGTGAATATCTCCGGGGATCCGGCCCGGGACGTGATGAACATCCCTGAGGAGGTGAAAGACAGCCGCGTCGTCCATGTGGCCGCGGGATCCGACCACTGCGTGGCCATCACCGAAGACGGTCGCGTCATCGCCTGGGGCGAATACGACAACGGCCAGTACGGGCATGAGGGCTCCATGATTGCCGCGGCCCGCAAGCAGCCCGAGGAGCTCATGGACGGCGGGACGATAGATGCCTCCCAGGTGCGACAGCTGATCTGCGGCAACCAGGTGACGGCCATCCTCATGGAGGACGGCACCATCTACGCCTGGGGCAATGACGGATTGAGCGCCACCAACCTCTCCTCCGTGATCAAGCACGGCAAGAAGGAGAGCCCCCTCGTGAAGCTCACCTTTACCAATGACGGCATCTACGGCATCGACGAGAACGGCGATTTCGTCTGCGGCAAGAGCACCAAGTACAATATCATCAGCGTGCCGGACGAAAGCGGGCGCAGCGTCAGCACGGACCTGTTCGAGTACATCGGGAACCGTAAGGTGGTGGACATCGCGGCCTCCGGCAATGCTCTTGCCCTGGTGCTGGACGACGGGGAGATCGTGGTCAGCGGCATGAAAGAGCCGCAGCCGCAGCTCCCGGAGGGGGAGAACGCCCTCACGGTCTCCGGCGGCACCAGGCATTTCGTGCTGACCACGGATCAGGGCAGGGTCTACGCCTGGGGCCAGAACTACCGCAACCAGTGCGAGATTCCCAAAGCCTTGACAGAGGAGGGCGCCGTGGACAAGGTATATGCCAGCGGATTCCAGAATTACGCTTTCAAGGACGGCAAGTTCGTGGACTGCTGGGGCCTGAAAGGGTATCTCATGGGCACTGACGACATGGGCCGGGACGTGTTCAACCGGATCATGAACGGCGGCAAGATGACCATGACCGTAGGGGCCGTGGCTGTCATCGTCTCCACCATCATCGGCATCCTGATCGGCTGTATCTCCGGGTATTTCGGGGGAGCCGTGGACATGCTGCTGATGCGGCTGACAGAGATCGTGGGGGCAATCCCTTTCCTGCCTTTTGCCCTGTGCCTGTCGGCCATCTTCCAGGCATCGGACATCCATGAGGACACCCGCATCGTGATCATCATGCTGATATTGGGAGTGCTGTCCTGGACCGGGCTGGCTAGGCTGGTGAGAGGCCAAATCCTGGCGGAGCGGGAGAAAGAATTCGTCACCGCCGCCCGTTCCATGGGCGTGAAAGAGGGCCGGATCGCCTTCCGGCATATCCTGCCCAATATCGTATCCGTCATTCTGGTAACTGTTACGCTGGATTTCGCCAGCTGCATGCTGACCGAGTCCTCCCTCTCCTATCTGGGCTTCGGCGTACAGCTCCCCCGTCCTACCTGGGGGAACATGCTGGACGGCTCCCGGAGCGCTCTGGTGATCCAGTCCTTCTGGTGGAGATGGGTGTTCCCGGCGCTGTTCCTCTCCGTCGTGGTAATCTGCATCAATATCATCGGGGATACGCTGCGGGACGTGCTGGACCCGAAGTCCGTAGAAAAAACATGATGTCCGCCAGGCGGGCAAGGAGGTATGGAATTCATGGCAGAGGCTTTGTTGGAGGTGAAGAACCTCCGTACCTTTTTTAAGACCAGGAACGGCACGGTGAAAGCCGTGAACGACGTTTCCTATTCTATCTATCCGGGGCGGACCCTGGGCATCGTGGGCGAGTCCGGTTCCGGGAAGAGCGTTACGGCTATGAGCGTGCTGCGGCTGTTGGATGCAAACGGATATATCGCAGGAGGGACCGTCACCTTCGCCGGGCAGGACCTGGCCAAGGTGTCCACCCAGGAGATGTACCATATCCGGGGGAACCGGATCTCCGTGATCTTCCAGGAGCCCATGACTTCGCTGAACCCGGTATTTTCCATCAGGCGGCAGCTATCGGAGCCGTTTATGATCCATCAGGACATGGGGAAAAAGGAGGCGGCGCAGAAATGCATCGAGATGCTGCGGGCAGTGCAGATCCCCAATCCAGAGGCGGTGGCCCGCCAGTATCCCCACCAGCTCTCCGGCGGCATGCGCCAGCGGGTGATGATCGCCATGGCCCTGGCCTGCAAGCCGGACATCCTGATCGCCGACGAGCCCACCACCGCCCTGGACGTGACCATCCAGGCGCAGATCCTGCGGCTGATGAACGATCTGCAGAAAGAGAACGGAACCGCCATCATGTTCATCACCCATGACCTGGGGGTCATCAACGAAATGGCTGACGATGTCGTAGTCATGTACTGCGGCCAGGTGGTGGAGCAGGCGCCCGCCAGGCTGATCTTCACGGACTGCGAGAAGAGCCATCCCTACACGGAGGGGCTGATGTACTCCATCCCCCGGCTGAACGACGAGCGGGCCAAGCTGGACCCCATCCCCGGCGTGGTGCCCCATCCCCTGGATCTCCCACAGGGGTGCAAGTTCGCGCCGCGGTGCAGGTATTGTACCAGGAAATGTATCCAGGAGGAGCCTGCATTGCTACAGGTGGCAGAGGGGCAGCTGATCCGCTGCTTCTATCCGGACAAAATGGAAAGGAGGAGCGAGGAACATGGAAAAATCACAGTCCACGAACAGAACGCAGACGGCTGAGGCACAGCGGAAAGCCACGCTGCTGTCCATCACGAACCTGAAGAAATATTTCCCGGTGGCAAAGTCCTCCCTCTTTGCGAAGCAGATGTATGTCCGGGCCAATGAGGACATCTCCATAGACATCTACCAGGGGGAGACTTTCGGCCTGGTGGGGGAATCCGGCTGCGGCAAGTCCACCTTGGGCCGGGTGCTGCTCCAGCTCTATGAGCAGACCGCAGGGAGCACCATGTATTACGGGCGGACCCTGGAGGAGGTGGCGCCCGACTATGTGCTGGACACCCTTTCCAATGCGGAGAAATATATCGAGAGATACCGAAAAGCCCAGGCCCATGCCCAGGAGCTCGTGAAAAAATGCGAGTCGCTGGGGGATTCCGCGTCCTTTTATGACCTGCAGGACAAGAACCTGGCCCTGTGCGACGCCAGGACGGCCCTGGACTATGTGGCCAAGATCCTGGGGGGCTTCATGGCAAGGGAGACCAGGCAGGGCGCTTCTCTCCTGTCCGAAAAATATAAGCTCGCTTTCCAGGCAGCAGCCCTGGCCGGCAGGGCAGGCAATCTTGCCGTGGAGATCGAGGCACAGGAGGGGCTGCTGGAGGAAATGCCGGACAAAGCCCATGGAATCCGGGAAAAGATAAACAAAATGACGCAAAAGCGCGAGGAGCTCACCAGCCAGCAGAGCGGCCTCCTGGCCGCTGCCGCCAAAATCGATGAAAGGATCCGGCAGCTGAAAGCCCCCTATGCAGATGATGCGGAATTCGTCCGATATGAGGCCATGCTGGACAACGGCGTGGATCTGAAGCGCCTGAAATACAAGGAGATGCGGCATCTGCGCAAGGACCTGCAGATCATCTTCCAGGATCCCTACTCTTCCCTGAACCCCCGCATGACCGTGGGGCGCATCATAGAGGAGGGGCTGGTGACCCACCGCTTCTTCAAGGCCGGTTCCAGGAAGATGCAGGAATATGTGTTCAAGGTGATGAATTCCTGCGGCCTGCAGAACTATATGTACAACCGATATCCCCATCAGTTCTCCGGGGGGCAGAGGCAGAGGATCTGCATCGCAAGGTCATTGGCCGTGAAGCCGAAATTCGTGGTCTGCGACGAGTGCGTGTCCGCCCTGGACGTGTCCATCCAGTCCCAGATCATCAACCTGCTCCAGGAGCTGAAAGAGAAAGAAGGGCTGACCTACCTGTTCATCTCCCACAACCTGTCGGTGGTGCGGTATATCTCCGACCGCATCGGCGTCATGTACCTGGGCAATATGGTGGAGGTGGCGGAGACGGACGAGATCTTCAGCGACCCCCGCCATCCCTATACCATCGCGCTGCTCTCCTCCATCCCCACCACGGATCCGGAGAGCCTGACGAAAGAGCGCATCCTCCTGGAGGGGAACATCCCCAGCCCCATCAAGCCGCCCTCGGGGTGCAAGTTCCACACCCGCTGCTTCATGGCCTGCGACAAGTGCAAGGTGGTGCCGCCGGCGCTGACCGAGGTGAAGCCCGGGCATTTCGTGGCCTGCCATTTCGCGGGGGAGCGGAAGGTGGACGGGGAGGGGAATTATCTGTTCGATGTGAATGTCACTACGAACAGCCGGTAAGCCGTTCAGGGCTGCGCGGCGGCGGGGCAGATTCCGCCGCCGCGTGGCCTGTAGGCACGGGGCCTTTGTGTGGTATGGCGGAAGGAGGGACGGGCTATGAGAAAGGCATGGAAGAAGATTCCCAGGGAAATCGATGCCGAGAAGGAAGAGCAGCTTCGGCGGGAGCCACTGGAAAAGGGAGACGTGCCGGCCATGCTGCTGGCGGCCTTTGTCTCCCTCTTTCTGCCGGTGCTGGCCATCGTGCTGATCCTTGCGGGAATCTGTTATCTACTGTTCACCTAGCGGCAGTGGAGGATTCTCACTGCACATGGAACGCTGTGAGCCCAGGATATTCCGCGGCGTCCTTCAGCTCCTCCTCTATCCGTAGCAGCCGGTTGTACTTCGCCACCCTGTCGCTGCGGCAGGGCGCGCCGGTCTTGATCTGCCCCGTATTCCAGGCCACGGCCAAATCCGCGATAGTGGTGTCCTCGGTCTCGCCGGAGCGGTGGGACATGACGGCGGTGTAGTTGTTCTTGTGGGCCAGCTCCACGGCCTCGAAAGCCTCCGTCAGGGTGCCAATCTGGTTCACCTTCACCAAAATAGAGTTCGCCGTCCCCAGCTTGATGCCTGCGGCCAGGCGCTTCTTGTTGGTGACGAACAGGTCGTCCCCCACCAGCTGCACCTTTCCGGACAGCCTTTCCGTCAGCTTCTGCCAGCCGTCCCAGTCATCCTCCGCCAGGGCGTCCTCGATGGATATGATAGGGAAATCCTGGGTGAGCCTCTCGAAATAGGAGATCATCTCGTCCGTGCTGCGGATGACCTCCTCGCCCTTTAGGCTGCTCTCCCCGGGGAAGTGGTACATGTCCGTCTTTTCGTTATACAATTCACTGGAAGCCGCATCCATGGCAATCCATACATCCTCGCCAGGCTTGTAGCCGGAGGCCCGGATGGCGTCCACCAGGAAGGTCAGCACGCTCTCCGCGTCCGGCAGATCCGGAGCGAACCCGCCCTCGTCCCCCACTCCCGTGGACAGGCCCTTCTCCTGCAGGAGCTTCTTTAAGTTGTGGTAGACCTCCGCGCAGATGCGCAGGGCATCAGCAAAGCTGTCCGCGCAGATGGGCATGATCATGAACTCCTGGAAGTCCACCGTGTTGGCGGCATGCTTTCCGCCGTTTAGGATATTCATCATGGGCACCGGCAGCAGATGGGCCCCCGCGCCGCCCACATAGCGGTATAAGGGCATGGACAGGGCCTTGGCCGACGCTCTGGCGCAGGCCAGGGAGACGGAAAGCATGGCGTTTGCCCCCAGGTTCCCCTTGTTGTCCGTGCCATCCAGCTCTATCAGCTGCCTGTCTATGGCAATCTGGTCCATGGCGTTCTTCCCCACCAGCACAGGGGCGATCTTCTCATTCACGTTCTTCACGGCATGCTGCACGCCCAGGCCGAAATACCTGGGCTCGCCGTCCCGCAGCTCTACCGCCTCGAAGCGCCCTGTGCTGGCCCCGGAGGGCACCGCGGCGGTGCCGATATGATACTGCCCGTCAGCGCTGCTTTGGACGAAGACATCCGCCTCCACGGTGGGATTGCCCCGGGAGTCCAGGATTTCACGGGCATGGATCGATTTGATTTCAAGATATGTGGTCATAATAATTCCTCCTTGACATATGGAATCTACGTATTTTCGCTGCCGCTAGGCTGCCATTAGCATATCCCACATGGGAGAAATTATTCCATTTTCAATCCGTAAGCCCCAAAAGCCAGTCCCTGGCATTGACGCGACGGATGCCGTCATATTGGGCCTCCGGATCATCGTCCATAGTCAATATCATCTTGGGATAATGGTCGCGGATGGACATCAGGGGCCTCAGCTCTCTCTCCAGCGTCTTTTCATCGCGCACGGAAAGCGCTGCCTGAAAATAGGCGGTTCCCCTTGCGTCCACAGCCACAAAGTCCACTTCGAACGCGTCCACCTTTCCCACATAGACATCGTACCCCCGTCTCAGAAGCTCCAGGTAGATCACGTTTTCCAGAATATGCCCCGCATCAGCCTGTCTCGATCCCAGCAGCATATACCTCATTCCGATGTCTACGATATAATATTTGTTCAGGCTCTTCAGATACTGCTTGCCCTTGATATCATACCGCTTTGCCTCATAAATGACATAGCTCTCGGACAGCGCCTCCAGATATTTTTCGACCGTCTTCCCATCGATTTTCCTTCCGGCCGACGTCATGGTATCAGCTATCTTTTTGGAGGACAGGGGGCTTCCGATATTGTCGAATACAAATCGCAGTACGCTCTTCAGCATCATTACATCCGTGATCTTCCTGCGGTTCACTATATCCTTTACCACGATGGTATTGTAGATGCCCTCCAGGTAATCCCGGATTTCATCCGGCTGGCCCCTAAGAGCAAGCGCATAGGGAAAAGAACTGTTCTGAAGATATTCCGCATACTTGACGCCCATCTGGATGTACGCTTTCTTTCTGGGGCTTAAATCCAGTTTCCCGTCTT
>CAMTBF010000125.1 GCA_947068385.1 uncultured Lachnospiraceae bacterium | reverse complement strand
AACTACATCCCCATCATCTGGGGATTCATGATTTCCCTGAAGGACATGAAGGTCGGGAGCACTATCTCCAATGCGCCTTGGGTAGGGCTGGAGCATTATAAATATGTGCTGAGCGACCCGGAGATGTTCAAGCTGCTGCGCAACACACTGACCATCAGCATCGCCAGGCTGGTGTTCACCTTCTTCCCGCCGATCCTGCTGACGGTCATCATCTTCGACCTGCGCAGCACAGTGTTCAAGAAATTTGGCCAGACCCTGGTGTACATACCCCATTTCTTCTCCTGGGTCATCATCTACGGCATCGTTTTCGCGTTCTTTAGTGAAAGCGGTTTCATCAACGTCCTGATCGGCAAGCTGGGCGGCAATACCTATCCGTTCATGACCTCCAGCAAGGCCTTCGTCCCTCTGCTGGTGGGCTCCCAGGTCTGGAAGGAGGCCGGGTGGGGCACGATTCTCTATTTCGCCGCCCTGACCGGCGTGAACCCGGAGCTGTACGAGGCGGCCAAGATAGACGGGGCGGGGCCCCTGGCCAGGATCAGGGCCGTGACGCTTCCCGCCATGATCCCGGTGATCTCCTTCTCGCTGATCATGGCCATGGGCAATATCCTGAACAGCGACTTCGAGCAGATACTGCTGTTCTACAATGCCAGCGTCTTCGACGTGGCGGATGTCATAGACACATGGGTGTACCGGATAGGCCTGGGCAGGATGCAGTACGGCGTGGGTTCGGCCGTGAGCATGATGAAGGCCGTAGTGAGCCTGGTATTGATTCTGATCGCGAACACCGCCTCGAAGAAGGTGGCCGGACGCGGCATGTTTTAGGGAAAGGAGCCGGACGCACATGAGAGAAGCGAAAGAGACCATAAAATTCAGGACACCCAAGGAGAACCGTATCAAAATGTCCAGGCAGGAATGGACATACCAGATCGTCATCAATGTCATCATGGTGCTGGTGCTGGTGATATGCGTGGTTCCGCTGTTCTACGTGCTGGGCATGTCCTTAAGCTCGGAGGGGGAGATGCTGGAGCGCAACTATTTCATCATCATTCCCAGGAAGCCCGTGCTGAGCGCGTACAAGTACATCATCACAGGGACAAACTTCCTGCACGGCATGCTGATCACGCTGATCCGCACCCTGTTGGGCGTGGTGGTGGCCCTGATTTTCCCGCTGATGCTGGGATATACCCTGGCGAACTATGATTTCCCCTGCCGCAAGGCCCTGATGATCTACCTGATCATCACCATGATCCTGGGCGGCGGATTGATTCCCGGATACCTGCTGATGAGCAAGCTGCACCTGCTCAATACCTTCTGGGTCTATATCGTCCCGGCTTTCGGCAATCCATATGGTGTCCTTGTAGTCAAGATGTTCGTGGAGGGGCTGCCCCAGGACGTGATGGATTCCGCGGAGCTGGACGGCGCGTCGGAGCTGCAAAAGCTCAGCTATATCGCCCTGCCCCTGTTAAAGCCCACCCTCTGCGCGCTGGGGCTCTTCGCGGCGGTGGCCCACTGGAACGACTGGTTCTCCACCATGCTGTACGTCCGGGATTCCAACCTCTATCCGGCCCAGTTCATCATCCGGAATCTCCTGACCCAGACCGCCCAGACGGACATCAGCAACAACCTGGTCTCCACCTATGTCAAGATGACGCCCCAGTCCCTGAAGATGGCCAGCGTGGTGGTGGCGGTGCTGCCCATCCTGTGCGTGTACCCGTTCCTGCAGAAGTATTTCATCTACGGCATGTACACGGGCTCCGTGAAGGGATGATGCAGGGGAAGCTTTCAGAAGGATTGTTATGCCGACAGACGGGAATGGGTTCCGCCTGCATCGGCTTAACATAGAGAAAAAAAGGAGGATCAAGTAATGAAGAGAAAGAAACTAATGGCTCTGTGTCTGGTAACAGCCATGTCCGCTTCCATGCTGGCGGGCTGCGGCAGCGGAGACGGAGGCAGCAAAGAGTCTTCCGCGGACAATCAGGAGCAGTCTTCCGCGGAGGAATCCAGCAAGGAGGAGGAAAGCAGCGCCGAAGAGAGCAGCGATGAGGGCGGCGAGGCGGCCGACGGCGAAGAGGCCGGCGGAACCACCACGGCAAACGTGCCCGCCTTTGAGGATATCCAGTTCCCGGATACCATGCCCTCGAATCCTACCCTGGCCGAGGACAGCTGGTATGACTACGATGACATGAGCGTACATTATGACCTGGAGTTCTTCACCTACAACTACGGGGAAGAGCTTCCGGCCAACGATCCCATCGCGGCATGGCTGAACGAGAAGTTCAACGTGACGATCACGCTGACCACTGCCACCAGCGGCGACGTGGAGAGCGTGCTTTCCACCAGGTTCTCGTCGGACGACGTGCCTGATCTGTTCTCCCTGCCCAACCGGGATTACGGCTTTACCTTGGGCGAGCAGGGCCTGCTGGTGGATGCCAGGGACATCTATCCCTACATGCCCCAGACCTGCAAATTCATGACGAACACGCTTTTGAAGTACAGCACCATGGAGGACGGGACGATTCCTTTCTTCACCAAGTACGCCATCCAGGACGGGGATATCTGGGGCCTGGCCATCCGCGAGGACTGGCTGGAGAGCCTGAACATGGAGATGCCCACCACGCTGGACGAGCTGAAGGAGTACGCAAGGGCATGTACCTTTGACGATCCCGACGGAAACGGCCAGGACGATACCTGGTTCATGACGGGCGCAGGCGGCGGCACCGGCTTCGGATGCCTGGGCGGATTCCAGACCTGGTTCGGCAACCCGGCTGTCCGCGCAGAGGGCGGCAAGCTGGTATCCCCCATGCTGGACGGCTCTCAGAAGGGTTGGATTTCCTTCATGCATGAGCTCTATGACATGAACGTGCTGGCTCCCGACTGGTTCACCATCGACTGGGAGAGCGCCAAGGCCTATATGCTGAAAGGCAGGGTGGGCATGGTGAACTATCCCTCCGGCGCCCTTTACAATGAGCAGGCCCTGGCCAACGACAACGATTTCGCAGGCGCCGCAAAGACATGGGCCTATCTGCCCAGCCTGCCCGATGGCGCAAAGGGCGGCGCAGGCGGCAATGCCGGTCCCCTCTGGGCGATTCCCAAGAGCAAGGTAGAGGGCGATCAGGGCAAGCTGATGAGAATCCTCCACATCATGGATTCCATGTGCTATGGCGGCGACAGCTACTTTGCCACAGTGCAGGGCGGCGGCAATGAGGTTCATGAAGGGTACGATGCCGATGTGAGGGAATACCTGCCCGATGGCACCAACTACTGCTACGTGGATGCCAGCCATCCGGGATTCGATGGCACCTATGGCACCACCAATCTGGCTCTTGCCACCTGGCAGAACTTCGGCTATACCCTGAAGTGGCAGATGGAATATGTCACCGATGACATGGAGCCGGGCCTGAAGGCACAGAAGGAGAAGACCAATGATGGCATCAAGGCCATGGCCAGCTATGACAGATGGCCCAACGATGGGCTCTTAAGCTCCGTCTCCACCAGCACCATCGCCCCCAACCTGGGCGAGTATGAAATCCAGCAGCTGTACAAGTTCGTGGTAGGCGAGCGCAGCATGGACGAGTGGGACGATTATGTGAAGGAATGGCTTGACCGCGGCGGACGGGATGTCCTCACCGCTCAGGCTGAGAAGCTGGGCGTGGAGCTTCCTGACGAGGCGAAGTAAGGGCTGAAGTTTTCCATACGGAAAGTCGGATATAAGAGTACGGTACGGCCGCACTGCAGACAGACTGCAGTGCGGCCGTATTTTTCGGTATCGACAGCCATATCAGGATGTAGCAGGAAACGAACCGCTTTCCAGAATCCCAAACAGCCTCTCCTCCGTATCCGTAAAGAAGATGCCTCCCCTGTTCAGCTTCTCCTGGCTCATGGTCAAATCCCTGGGGCTCTCCGCGTAGGCCTCCCCATCCTTTGCAAGCCTGTCCGTCTCCCAGCCCAGCCTCCCGAAAAGGGAATGCACCATGTCGAACATGGATTTCGTGCCCGGCGCGCCGAAATTGTAGACGCCGCCCTCCAGGGCAAAGGCCGCCTCCAGGTTCTCCGCCACCTGGTTCACGTCCGTGATGCCCCGCATGTCGTTCGCAGGATAGCGCAGGGCCTCCGAGGTCCGGAGCTTTGCCAGGAGCGTCCGCAGGAAATCGCTGTGCTCCCCCGGGTTCAGCGTCCGCGCGTCATACATCCAGGACAGCCGCAAGCTCACGCTGTCCGGATTCGCCTCCATGCACCGCTCCTCGGCGGACAGCTTCTCCCGGCCGTAGAGGTTGCCCGGCCGCACCGCTTCCGTCTCCCTGTGGGGGCCCCTGACAGTGCTTCCCGCATACACCTGATCCGAGCTGCACAGCAGGCATTTGGCGCCCACCAGCCCTGCCGCCTTTGCCATGTTCACCGCGCCCTCCACGTTGATCCTCCGGGAGCGCTCCGGCTCCCTGTCGCACTGCCCGATGTCCGAGATGGCCGCGCAGTGCACCACGTAATCCGGCCTCCAGTCACGGAACCTCGCGATGGCCCCCGCCTCGTCCGTAATGTCCAGCTCCCCATGCCCGGGGGCGCAGACCTCATATTTCCCCCGGTAGAGATCCACCACCCTGCTGCCCATGAATCCCGATGCCCCTGTCACCAACAGTCTCTTCATGTCGTCCTCCGCCTTCCTTACCTTTTCTTCCAGCTTAATATAAAATGCAGCCGAATTCAATCTTTTTCTCCGGTCATAATTTTTAAATATTTTCGTAACACTCTTGTCATTTTCTATATCTGGTATTATAATACCTTTATCTGCTACAAAATATTGTTATCCCATCGATATGGACCGCAGTGAAGAATCCCCACGGAAGAAAAGAACGAGGCAAGGACAAAGGATGAATCTGTCTGACCTGGCAAGAAACTCACATATGCTGCGAGGCTCCCTGTCCAAGAGAGGCTATATGCGCTGGTGGCACTCCTTTCTGGGCGTGCGGCCCGAGACCGGAGAGAGCCGCGTTTTTTTCGTGGAATTCTTTGTCGTCAATCCCGACCTGGGCAGGTCCCGGCCCATTTTAGGCCAGCATCCCTATTTCAAGAAAAGGGGCATGCGGCCCTCCTACGTGATGGTAAAGGCCGGGGTCTTTCCTGACGCGGACGGGGAGGGCGGCAGGCAGCTCCACGCCTTTTACCCCATTTCCGCCCTGCAGGCCACGGGCAGCCCTCTGGTCATGCAGATAGAGGATGCCCAGAAGGGACGGCTGCTCTACAGCGAAGACAGGATTGTAGGCGCTGTGGAGGTGAGCCGGAAGGAGGCCAGGCACCGCTCCCGCATGACGGACGCTGGTGTCATGGAATGGGACATGAAGGTACAGAAGCTGGTATCCTGCCACACGGGCAGCCTGTGCGGCCGTCTGGCCGAAATGTTTCGTAGACTGGACAGCTTCTGGCACGGGGAGGGAATCCGCAGCCTCTTCCAGGGCAGCGTCACGCTGGACGGGGTGCTCTATGAGGTGACCCCGGAGACGAGCTATGGCTACGCGGACAAGCACTGGGGGCGGCGCTTCAACCGGCCATGGTTCCAGTTCGCCTGCGGGAAGCTTGTAAGCGGGCGCTCGGACAAGGAGCTGCGCCACTGCGTAGTGGCCCTAAACTGTCTGCGCCCCAGATTCCTCTTCTTCCCCCTGCGGCCCCGGCTGATGCTGCAGATGACCTACATGGGGGAGGACTTCCAGTTCGCCCGCTGCAAGTGGGAGACCAAGGAGACCGGCAAGCGGTTCGTCTGGCATGTGCTGGCCCAGAATAAGAACGTGGTGGTGAAGCTCTCCGGGAGCTGCGCCAAGCGGGAAATGCTGCATCTGCAGTACGAAGACCCGGATGGGGACAAGGAGGATGCCCCTCTGTGGGGCGGCGGAGGCGGCATCGGCACCCTGCAGCTCTTCCGTAAGACATCTGGCGGCAGAGAGTGTATGGATACCTTGAAGCTGTCCGATGCCCTGTGCATCTACCGGGGCGTGTGATTGCAGGCAGCGCGGCTTGCGTATGCGGAGTTGAAAGGGGAATATCCGGACAGGCTGGAACGATTCATTGAGGAAGTTTCCTATGCTGGGGCCATATGTCAGGCAGAATCGGGAAGGCCGGGCAGCGCCTGAGATTCTGGCAAAAGCCGTTCTGCTGCTCTGTCAGGGGCAGCATCGTTCTTATGTGTCATCAGGAAGGCAAATCTGTAGTACTTTGATTCGGCAAAAGCACATCCAGGAAAATCTCCACCAGAAATCCCCCCGTCGGCCCGTGATCCAGCCTCACCTGCCCTCCGTGGGCCGTCACTATCTGGCGCACGATCAAAAGCCCCAGCCCGTGCCGCAGCTGCACCCCGGTTCCGCTGTCCATCATATAGTGCGGGGTGCTTCGCAGCGTCTCAAGCTGTTCTTCGCTCACCCCCACGCCATCATCGGACAGACGAATCCTGGCTTTTCCAGTCTCTGTCGGCTTTCCTGCTTTTCCCTCTTTTCCTGCCTCCGCCGCCAGCTCCATAAAGAGGCTGCAGCCCTCGGGGTTGTGCTGCCTGGAATTGCTCAGCACATTGTAGACCGCCCTCTGCAGCAGCTCCCTGTCCCCCCGCATCCTGCACGCGCCAAGCCCCTCCTGGCACCGAAAGTCGATTGGGTATCTCCCCTCCAGATCCTCGTTGGCGAAATCGGCCGCCGCCTGGCGCAGCACCGCCGTCAGGTTCAGCTCCTCCATCCGCACCGGCTGCATCTGGTACTCCAGCTTGGAAGCCAGGTTCAGGTTCCCCACCAGGTTCTTCATCTTCACGCTCTGGAGCCGGATGACCCTGGCCTTGCTCCTGGCCTCCTCCGGCAGCGACACGTCCTCCTCCAGCTTGGCCGCGTATCCCAGCACCATGGTCAGAGGGGTGCGGATGTCGTGGGAGACGCCGGATATCCAGCCCGCCCGGGCGTTCTCCCGCTTGCGCAGGGTTCGCTCCTGGGCCCGGAGCTTCTCATTGACCCGGTTCACCGCCCCCGCCACCTCGGAGAGGAAGCCCTTCTCCCTGACATGCACGTCCTCCTCCGGCAGCGCCTCCATGCCCTGCACCACAGGCTTCACGGACCGCAATATGCCCGTGCCCAGAATCATGTAAATCAGGAAGGCCAGAGCGCCGTTCAGCAGCAGGAAGCTCAGCAGCATCCTGGGCAGCCCCGCGATCATACCATAGTCGAAGGTGTTCCACAGAAGCTTCCAGTAGGCGGTCTTAGGGTGCCCCAGGATTACAAGGTCGTCTCCCCTGGCCCCCACCGTGGTGGGGTAATCCGCGATGTAGCCTCTGGTGTACCAGGAAATCTCCGCCGCGGAATAGTGCAGGGGAATCTCCTGCGGCAGGCCCTCGCTGTGCCAGACCACGTCCCCTGTCCCATCCTCCACCAGAATGGCCCAGGCACCATAGTCCGCCAGCTCCTGCTGCCCTGCCGCCGAGAGATGGTACTGGCCGTCGCTGCCCAGGGACAGCTCCTCCCCCACCTTGATGGCCGCCTGCCAGCCGCCGTTATCGCTCCTCTCCCGCCAGGTGTAGGCGACGAACAGCCCCAGGTTCAGGAAGAAGAGAACCGGCACCACGCACACTACTAACAGCAGGAATCTTCTTATCAGTCTGATTGTCCCTTTCATTTCCCCTCCAGCACCAGCTTGTACCCCAGGCCCTTCACCGTCAGCAGGGACACGGGCTTTGACGGATTTTCTTCTATTTTTTCACGGATGCGGCGGATATGGGCCATGAGGGAGTTCTCGTAGCCGTAAGGATTGTCCCCCCAGGCGGCCTCACAGAGCCCGTCTATGGTGACGATGCGGCCCGCGTTGCGGTACAGGGCGCCGAGCAGCTCGAACTCCTTGGCGGTGAGGGGCAGTCGCTCCTGACCCCGCAGGACTTCGGCCCGCTCGAAGTCGATCTCGCAGGCCGCCAGCTTTACCCTGGGGCATTCCTCCTTATAGGAGCGCCGCAGCACGGCGGCTATGCGGAACAGCAGCTCCCTGGGCAGGAATGGCTTTACCACATAGTCGTCCGCCCCCAGCCCGAAGCCCCGGAACTTGTCCTCCTCCTCTCCCCTGGCCGTCAAGAACAGCACCGGGATGTCCCCTTTCCCGCGCAGCTTCGAAAGCAGTTCAAAGCCGTCCCCGTCCGGCAGCATCACGTCCAGGATAGCCAGCTCCGGCTTCCAGGCCTCCGCCTGGGCCAGCGCATCCGCCACGGTTCCTGCCGTCCGCACCTGCGCGTATCCTTCCTGAGTTAGGATAGACGTAACTAACTCCCGCAGCTGCTCCTCATCGTCCACCAGCAGGATTCTTTTTTGCTTCAGATAATCGTATTCCATGCTCAGCACCTCTCTAAGGCAATGATACCACATTTTTCCCTTTGTTTTCATAAAGTTGAGAAAATATAAGGTAAATGTAAGGTTGCAGGAAGGTTGCCGTAAAGAGGGGAGGTTATACTGGCCTTGATCTAAGACCATGATCTTATCAGCATCCATCACCGAGAAGATCTTT
>CAMTBF010000124.1 GCA_947068385.1 uncultured Lachnospiraceae bacterium | reverse complement strand
CCAGAGTGTCGATGCCATCGAAGCGCAGGAACAGCCTGTCCGCCTCCCTGTCCTTGCCATCGAGTGTAAATGTGGTCTCATAGGCGAAGTCGTTCTCCATGAGCCGGGTAGCCTTCAGCTCGTTGTCCCGGTAGTAGGGATCCGGCATCAGACCCTTCTCCAGCAGCGTCCCGTATACTGTGGACGGGACTTTTGTATCGATGGGAGCATTCGGAATATTGTATACATTCTCCCCAAGGACAGTCAATGTCCAATTGTCCCTTAAATGCAATACTGTCATAATGTCTCTCCTTCTATGGCTATTTTTCTTAAATCATTATCTCTTTTTCGGGAAGCTCGTGCCATTGCTCTTTCTCATGCCCTTTCTCACCCGCGCCTCATGCCCTAAATTCCATGCATTTTGCCACATGCACTTACACCCAGAAGCGCTATAGGTTCCTAAAAGCAACCGAACAGGGCAGCTACGCCTTACGCCTGTAGATCCGCTCCTTAATCCAATGGTAGCATCCGGAGAACAGCCGGCTCTCCGCCATGACCGTCCGCAGGGGTGCCAGGCTGCAGGCCATGATGGCGCGATACCGGAAAAGCTCTCCCCTGCCTATATATTTCCCGGTAATCTCCCTGTGCTCCCGCCTGTCCAGGGCCCTGTTCTCCCGCTTCTCCGAGAAGCCGCCCCCCTCGTAGACGGCCACCGGGAAGTCCATATGCCGCATCTTCGCCTTAGCCCGGTAGAAGCACCAGAGGAAATGGTCGTAGTCCGCCCGAACCGCGTACCGCAAATCATAGGGCTTGTCCCTGCACAGCGCCGCGCTGTAGAAGCAGGACTGGTGGCAGGGGATGTTCCGGTAGCAGGTGAACCCCGTGATCTCCGGCGGGGAGGCGATGACCACATCGCGCCTTTCCCCGCAGGTGTCCCCGTAGAGCACCAGCCTGTCCATGTCCGTCCCGGCCTGTTCCTCTTTCTCCAGAACCTCCCTCGTCCGCCGCAGGACATTGCCGTCCGCGAACCTGTCCCCGCAGTTCAGGAACAACAGGAAGTCGCCTGTGGCATGGGCCACCGCCTGGTTCATAGCGTCGTAGATGCCACCGTCCTTCTCCACGAAAATCCTGACCTTTTCCACGCCGGGCCGGGCAGCGTTCTCCTGCCGCCACCGCTCCACGGAGCCGTCCGTGCTGCCGCCGTCCTTTAATATCACTTCTACGTCTTCACAGCCCTGCCCCAATATGCTGTCCAATGTGGCCTTCAGCCTGTCCCCGGGGTTCAGGCATACTGTGATTATGGATAGTTTCATGTGGTCTCCTTCCTGCATAATGACAGCAAGAATGCACGGCGATTGCTAAAATTTGCCACGAACGCCTCTCTTCATTGCTCCCGACTCACGAGCAGAAAGTTGCAGAGACATTTCGGCAAATTTCATCGCTCATGAGCATATCATGCCCCTATCAGCACTTCCTTCCCCCGGAAGGCAAAGCCATACTTCCGAATCCTCTCCGCGGGAATCCCCCTTGCCTCCAGGGACGCCGCATAGCGCATGTTCTCAATCTTTTTCAGATGAAAAATTACTTAACTGCATACTTAAAATCTTCGACATTTACAATTCCCACCCCGCTTTCTTCTGTCGTTCTCTCATAACTGATATTTTTATTGTCCTTATAACATGAAATTACAAACTCATCAATCTCGGTGTCATCACATGCCCCAATCAGCTTCCCTGATTTTATGAATCCAGCATCCGTTAAATCTGCATCCTCAACTACCACCCATTTATCGGGAAACTTCTTGACGAGCTCATCCCAACTATAAACTCTATCATCCTTCATAGACCTAAAACCTCATTTCTTTCTCCTGTTCAATCGGAGATGGATTTTTTATATATGCTGACTTATCTTTAATCATAACATTTAGCAGAACGTCCCGCAACCTAATTTTCTAACAGAACAAAGCCATAACAAAGCTATTAGGTTAAAACGCAAAAAACAGGCTGCTGCACGCAATCAACACCGTACAACAGCCCTAAATCAGCCAAATCCCTCACTGCACCGCCAGCCCGGAGTACCCCATAAGGCTCTCGTCCACGGCCCTGGCCGCCTCCCTGCCCTCCCGGATGGCCCAGACCACCAAAGACTGGCCCCGGTGCATGTCCCCGGTGACGAACACGTTCTCCTTGCTGGTCTGGTACTTCTGGCTTTCCGTCTTCACATTCGTCCTCTCGTTCAGCTCCACCCCGAAACTTTCCGCCACATAGCTCTGCGCCCCCAGAAAGCCCGCCGCGATCAACACCATGTCCGCAGGAAGCGTCTCTTCGCTGCCCGGAACCTCCTTCATCTTCATCCGTCCCGTAGCCGCATCCTTCTCCCAGGAAAGCCTCACGATCTTCACCGCCGTCAGCTTCCCCTCCTTATCCTTCACGAACTCCTTCACCGTAGACTCATAAATCCTGGGGTCATGCCCATACAGAGCGATGGCCTCCTGCTGGCCATAGTCCGTCTTGCAGACCTTGGGCCACTCCGGCCAGGGATTGTCCTGGGCCCTGACATCCGGCGCTTTCGGCATCATCTCAATCTGGGTCACGCTCTTCGCCCCATGGCGGATGGCCGTGCCCACGCAGTCGTTCCCCGTATCCCCGCCGCCGATGATGACTACATCCTTATCTTTTGTATCCACATAAGCTTTATCCGCGAACCCGGAATCCAGCAGGCTCTTCGTATTCGCCTTCAGGAAGTCCACCGCAAAATAAATCCCCTTCGCGTCCCTCCCGGGAGCCTTAATGTCCCTGGGATTAGAGGCCCCGCAGGCCAGCACCACCCGGTCGAAGTCCCGCAAAAGCTCCTCCGCCTTCACATCCTTCCCCACATCCACGCCCGTGACGAAGACGACCCCCTCTTCCTCCATCACCTTACGCTTCCTGTCCACGATCCGCTTCTCCAGCTTCATGTTCGGAATCCCATACATCAACAACCCACCGATACGGTCAGAGCGCTCATACACCGTCACCGAATGCCCCCTCCGGTTCAACTGATCCGCCACCGCAAGCCCCGAAGGCCCGCTTCCCACCACGGCCACCTTCTTCCCCGTGCGCACCTTAGGCGGCTGCGGAGCCGCATACCCCTGCTCATAGGCATACTCAATAATAGCATACTCATTCTCCCTGGTAGCCACCGGCTCCCCGTTCAGCCCGCAGGTACAAGCCGCCTCGCAAAGCGCCGGACACACCCGGGACGTGAACTCCGGAAAACTGTTCGTCTTCTTAAGCCTCCTATAAGCCTGCTCCCAGTTCCCCACATAAACCAAATCATTCCACTCCGGTACCAGATTGTGCAGCGGACACCCACTGGCCATGCCACAAATCATCATCCCCGCCTGGCAGAAAGGCACCCCGCACTCCATACACCGCGCCCCCTGCAGCTGCTGCCTCTCCCTAGGCAGATGCTCATGGAACTCATCAAAATGCCTTATCCGCTCCAAAGGCTCCTGCGCCTCGCTCACTTCCCTGCTATATTCCATAAAACCTGTCGGTTTTCCCATTTCACTGTTCCTCCTTGCTGTTAGGTTTTGGACTTGTTGCCATACGCTCGGTTTGGTAAATTAGAGAGCCAGGGATGGGTTCACCCCACTCGCAACCATCCCTCCTAAAGCTCGCCGCAAACCAGGCGGGTGGGGCCGGGGCTCTTTGCCCGAGCACTAGAGGGCGCCCTTAGTCCGGCGGTGAAATCCACTGCTTACGGAGACTTGGACACGGTACTTTCGTGTCCTAGTCGCAGTTAGCAGTTAGTTCACCGACGGCGTTGCCCGGGCCGGGCAAAGAGCCCCGGCCCCGCCCGCCGTCCCTCGTGCCCCAGTCAAACACTCGCCCAGCACCCCCAGAAACTCCTACTTCCTGGTATTCGCATAAAAAGCCTCAATCTGCGCCTGCTCAGCGCTAAGCCCCTTCTCCTCCATCTGCACAATAGTCTTCATAACCCGCTCATAGTCATGCGGAATAATCCTCTTGAACCTCGGCAGATACTCCTCAAAACGCTCCAGTATCTCCTTCCCCTTCGCCGAATTCGTAGCCGCCACATGCTCCTGAATAAGCCCCTTCAGCTCCAGCACGTCATACTTCCCCGTGACCTCCCCGGAGGAAACCATCTCCTTATTCAGCCTCTTATACAGATCATTCCCCTCATCCAGCACATAAGCCACACCCCCGCTCATGCCCGCCGCGAAATTCTTCCCCGTGCCGCCCAGCACCACAACGCGCCCACCGGTCATATACTCACAGCCATGGTCCCCAACGCCCTCCACCACAGCCGTAGCCCCCGAATTGCGCACACAGAACCGCTCCCCGGCCACGCCGCCTATGAAAGCCTTCCCGCTGGTAGCCCCATACAAAGCCACATTCCCAATAATGATATTCTCACAGGCCTCAAACCTGCTGGCCTTAGGCGGATAAACAATCAGCTTCCCCCCGGAAAGCCCCTTGCCGAAATAGTCATTGCTGTCCCCTACCAGCTCCAGCGTCAGCCCCTTCGGAATAAAAGCCCCAAAGGACTGCCCGCCCGCGCCCCGGCACAGCACCCGGTAAGAATCCTCCTCCAAATCGTCCCCCAGCCGCTTCGTGATCTCGCTGCCCAGGATCGTCCCGAAAGTCCGGTCCGTATTGGACACATCCACCTCCAGGCTCCGCTTCTGCCCCGCGTCCATGGCTTTCTTCAGCTGCTTCAGGAGCACCCTCTCGTCCATGGTCTTCTCCAGCTCAAAATCGTACACCTGCTTCGGGTCAAAAGTCACCCTCTGCTTAGACCCCTCATAAGGATTGGCGAGAATCTGCGTCAGATCCACCGATTCCTGCCTCCGGCTCAGGCCCTCCCGCACCTTCAGCAGATCAGTGCGCCCCACCAGCTCATCCACGCTGCGCACGCCTAAGTCCGCCATATACTCCCGCAGCTCCTGGGCGATGAACCGCATGAAATTCTCCACATACTCCGGCTTCCCTTTAAAGTTCTTCCGCAGCTCCGGATTCTGGGTAGCCACGCCCACCGGGCAGGTATCCAGGTTGCACACCCGCATCATGACACAGCCCATGGTCACCAACGGCGCAGTGGCGAAGCCGAACTCCTCCGCCCCCAAAATGGCCGCGATAGCCACGTCCCGGCCGCTCATGAGCTTCCCGTCCGTCTCAATCCGCACCTTCCCCCGCAGCCCGTTCTGAATCAAGGTCTGATGGGTCTCCGCCAGCCCCAGCTCCCAGGGCAGCCCCGCGTTGTGGATAGAGCTTCTGGGAGCCGCCCCGGTGCCGCCGTCATAGCCGCTGACCAAAATCACCTGGGCCCCGGCCTTTGCCACGCCGGCAGCCACAGTCCCCACGCCTGCCTCCGACACCAACTTCACGGAAATCCGTGCATCCTTATTCGCGTTCTTCAAATCATAGATCAACTGCGCCAGATCCTCGATGGAATAGATATCGTGATGAGGCGGCGGCGAAATCAGGGACACCCCCGGCGTGGAATGCCTGGTCTTCGCAATCCAGGGATACACCTTCCCCCCAGGCAGATGCCCGCCCTCGCCGGGCTTTGCCCCCTGGGCCATCTTGATCTGGATCTCCTTGGCGCTGACCAGGTACCGACTGGTGACGCCAAAGCGTCCGCTGGCCACCTGCTTGATGGCGGAGCACCTGTCCAGGCCGTCCGGCCCTACGGTGAGCCGCTCCGCATCCTCCCCGCCCTCGCCGGAATTGCTCTTGCCATGGAGCCGGTTCATGGCGATGGCCAAAGTCTCGTGGGCCTCCTTGGAAATGGAGCCGTAGGACATGGCCCCGGTCTTGAACCGGGTGACGATCTCCTCCACCGGCTCCACCTCCTCCAGGGGCACCTTCTTCTTCGGATACCGGAAGTCCAGCAGCCCACGGAGGTTCTTGATGGAATTCTCGTCATTGACCATGGCGGTGTACTTCCGGAACATCCCGTAGTCCCCCCGCCTGGTGGATTCCTGCAGCATATGGATGGTAGCGGGATTGTAGAGATGCTCGTCCCCGCCGCTGCGCATCTTGTGGTGGCCGGGACTGTCCAAAGTCAGATCGCTGGTAAGCCCCAGTGGATCAAAGGCCTTGGAGTGGAGCGCGTCCACCTGGGCCTCGATGTCCTTCAGGGTCAGGCCGCCCACCCGGCAAACCGTATTGCTGAAATACCTGCCGATCACCTCCGGCGCGATGCCGATGGCCTCGAAAATCTGGGAGCCCTGATAGGACTGTATGGTGCTGATGCCCATCTTGGAGGCGATCTTCACGATGCCGTGGAGGACTGCACTATTGTAATCATTCACCGCCGCATAATAATCCTTGTCCAGCAGCCCGTCGTCGATCAGCTCCCTAATGCTCTCCAGGGCCAGGTAAGGGTTGATGGCACAGGCGCCGTACCCTAGGAGCGTGGCGAAATGGTGCACCTCCCTGGGCTCCCCGGATTCCAGGATCAATGCCACTCTCGTGCGCTTCTTCGTCTTTACCAGGTACTGGTTCAGGGCGGACACCGCCAAAAGGGACGGCATGGGCACATGGTTCTCGTCCACGCCCCGGTCCGAGAGGATCAGGATGTTCACGCCCTCTCTGTAGGCCCTGTCCACCTCCACGAAGAGCCTGTCGATGGCCCGCTCTAAACTGGTGTTCTTGTAATAGGTGATAGGCACCACCTCCACCTGGAAGCCCTCGGCCTTCATGTTCTTTATCTTCAACAGATCCGTGTCGGTCAGGATAGGATTGTTCACCCGCAGCACATTGCAGTTCTCCGGCATCTCCTGGAGGATATTGCCCTCCGTGCCTATGTACACCGTGGTGGAGGTGACGATCTCCTCCCGGATGGCATCGATGGGAGGATTGGTCACCTGGGCGAAGAGCTGCTTGAAATAGTGGAACAGGGGATGGGGGGAGCGGCTAAGCACCGGCAGCGGCGTGTCCACGCCCATGGCCGCGATGGCCTCCCCGCCGTTCTTCGCCATGGGCAGAATGCTGGTCTTCAGCTCGTCATAGGTGTAGCCGAAAGCCTTCTGCATCCGCTGGCGCTCCTCCCCGGTATATTCCGGCACCCGCTGGTTGGGGATGGTCAGATCCTTTAGGAAGACAAGATTGTTGTCCAGCCACTCGCCGTAGGGCTGCCTGGAGGCATAGGTCTCCTTCAGCTCCTCGTCGGAAATCACCCTGCCCTGCACCGTGTCCACCAGCAGCATCTTGCCCGGGCGCAGCCGCTCCTTGCGGCGGATCTTCTCCGGGGCGATGTCCAGCACGCCCACCTCGGAGGACAGGATCAAGGTATCCTCCTCCGTGATCATGTACCGGGAGGGCCGCAGGCCGTTGCGGTCCAGCACCGCGCCCATCACGTCCCCGTCGGAGAAGAGGATGGAGGCCGGGCCGTCCCAGGGCTCCATCATGGTGGCATAGTATTGGTAGAAGTCCCGTTTGGTCTGGCTCATGGCCCTGTCGTTGGCCCAGGGCTCCGGGATGGCGATCATCACCGCCAGGGGAAGGTCCATGCCGCTCATCACCAGGAACTCCAATGTGTTGTCCAGCATGGCGGAGTCGGAGCCGGTCTTGTTGATGGCGGGGAGAACCTTGTGCATCTGGCCCTTCAAATGCTCCGAAGCCATGTTCTCCTCCCTGGCCAGCATCTTGTCCGCGTTGCCTCTAATGGTGTTGATTTCCCCGTTGTGCACCATGAGCCGGTTGGGATGGGCCCGCTCCCAGCTGGGGTTGGTGTTGGTGGAGAAGCGGGAGTGCACCATGGCGATGGCGGACTCGAAGTCCGGGCTCTGGAGGTCTGCGTAAAAGGTGCGCAGCTGCCCCACCAGGAACATGCCCTTGTACACAATGGTACGGCTGGAAAACGATACCACATAGGTGTCTTCCGACGACTGCTCGAACAATCGCCTGGCGATGTAGAGCCTTCTATCGAAGTCCAGCCCCTTCGCCACATTCCCGGGCTTCCTTACAAAGCCCTGCATGATCGCGGGCATGCACTCCACCGCCTTCTGGCCCAGGACATTGGGAAAGGTGGGCACCTCCCGCCAGCCTAAGAATTCCAGTCCCTCTTTCTGGACGATGATCTCGAACATCTTCTTGGCCTGGTTCCGGCGCAGCTCCTCCTGGGGGAAGAAGACGAAAGCGATGCCGTACTCCCGCTCGCCGCCCAGCTCCATCCCAAGGGCCTTCGCCACCCTGGCGAAGAATCTGTGGGGAATCTGGGTGAGTATCCCTACGCCGTCCCCGGTCTTGCCCTCCGCGTCCTTTCCCGCCCTGTGCTCTAAGTTCTCCACAATCTTCAGGGCATCCTCCACGATGGCACGGCTCTTCTCGCCCCTGATGTTCACACAGGCCCCGATGCCACAGTTGTCATGCTCAAACGCCTCCCTGTAGAGAGGGGACTGCGGAACTTCTCTCTTTACGTCAAACATAGTGTCGCTCCTTCCTATGGTCTGCTTCCAGTACATGAAAAACAAGAAAAAAGACGCAAGTGAGCCTGAATGCGCTCCTTTGCGTCTTTGCTTTTCATACTATACAACATTTTTTT
>CAMTBF010000123.1 GCA_947068385.1 uncultured Lachnospiraceae bacterium | reverse complement strand
AAAAAGCACATACCATATATTGGCAGCAGCCTAAGAAAAGCGGCTTTGCGTCACAATATATAGTATGTGCAAATTTATCTGTCCTGAAAACCAGCCTGAAGCTGATTCCCCAAAGTCCATCAGGGCTGCAGACGTATCTTCCCCGCCATCTGCTTTGGCAGAACCTCCCTGTAGATGGCATAATACTGCTCAAAGGTAAGCGCGCTGCCGAAGGTGAGCACCTCCATCTCCACCCCGAACAGATCCACGAGATAATCCATGGGAACCATGCCGTTCCTAAGATAAAAGGCCTTCCTGCGCAGCCTCTGGGCGCCCTCTCCGTCAGGCTCCCCCTCCGCACAGTCGCCATCCCCTGCAGTGCTTTCAATCTCCACTACGATTCGTTCTTTCCCGTAGCGCTCCCCAAGCTCCGCCAAGGTACGGCTCCCTATGCCTCCCCCCTGGCAGTCCGGGTCTATGGCCAGATAGTCCAGCAATGCAAGTCCTCCGGCAAGCATCATGATGGCCAGGCCGCAGAATACCCCCTGGTCATCCTCGATTGCCAGGATGTCAAAGAAGCCTTCCTTCTGCTTCTGCAATATGAACGCAAAGGGCTTCTTTTCCGATTTGGGAAAGGATGCCTCGTAGAGCCTCCGCACATTCTCCAGTTGGTTTCTTTCTATCGCGTCTGTCAGCACCTGCTGTCCCTCCTTGCCCTCCGTCCCGCTCCCGGTACAGCCGCTCGGTCGCTGGCTGCGTATAGACTCTGCCCTGCCGCCTTGCATGGACGCGCGAATCCGGTCGCACTGGTTTTTATCTGCAAATACGTTATGCGCTTTTGTCTACGCCGTAGCCTCCCGGTGGATCTGCAGCTCATACAGCTTCTTATAGATGCCGTCCTGGGCCAGCAGCTCCTGGTGGGTGCCCTGCTCCCTGATCTTGCCCTTGTGCATGACCATGATGCAGTCCGCATGCTGGATGGTGGACAGGCGGTGGGCCACCATGATGGTAGTCCGGCCCTGCATCAGCTTCTCCAAGGCCTCCTGGATCAGCAGCTCCGTCTCCGTGTCGATATTGGCCGTGGCCTCGTCCATGACCAGGATGCTGGGCTTGTGGGCCAGGGTCCTGGCGAAGGACAGGAGCTGCCTCTCCCCTGCGGAAAAGGTGGAGCCCCGCTCCGTCACAGGCTCCTGATAGCCGCCGGGAAGCTTTTCGATGAAATGGGAAGCGTTCACATATTCCGCAGCCTCCCGGATATCCTCCGGCGTGATGTCCTCATCGTGCAGGCGGATGTTGTACTCCACATTCCCCTCGAACACGAACACGTCCTGCTGCATCTGCCCGATGGCGCTGCGCAGCTGCTTCTTGGAAAGCTTCTTTATGTCCACGCCGTCAATGTAGATATTCCCCTTCTGGATATCGTAATACCGTCCAATTAAATTCAAAATAGAGGATTTCCCCGCGCCGGTGGCGCCCACGAAAGCCACCCTCTCCCCGGGCTCGATCACAAAGGAAACGTCCCGCAGCACGTAATTCTCGTTGTCATAGGCGAACCACACATGGGAGAACTCGATGCGGCCCTTGATCTCCGGCAGGACCACCGGGTTCTCGTCCTCCTTCACCAGCGGCTCCTCGTCCATGATGGTGAAGATCTTCTCCGCAGAGGCGATGGAGGACTGCAGGGTGGAGAACTGCTCCGCCAGCTCCTGAATCGGCTCGAAGAAGGATTGGATATACTGTGCAAAGATATACAGCGTGCCGATAGAGATCGTGCCGTTCAGCACATCCTTGCTGCCCACCCCCAGCACGGTCATCAGGGCCAGGATGCTGAGAATGAATATCAGGGGCCGGAAGATGGCGAACACCATCATCTCCCGGTAAAATGCACGGTACAGCTTATAGTTCTTGTCGTTGAACTCCTCGAACTTGCGCTTCTCCCTGCCGAATATCTGGATGACGCGCATGCCGGAGATGTTCTCGGACAGGAAGGTGTTGATGTCCGTGAGCCTGGTCCTGGAGATGCGGTAGGTCTCCCTGGCGATCTTGCGGAACACCACCGTCAGCACCGCCACCACAGGCAGCAGCAGGAAAGAGATGATGGACAGCCTCCAGTCCAGCATCAGCATCACGGCGGCCAGGCCGATGATCTTCACGATGTTGCGGAACAGCCGCACCAGGATGCCGGAGTACATCTCGTCCAGAGCCTCCACGTCATTGGTCACCCTGGTCACCAGCTTCCCCACAGGGGTCAGGTCGAAATAGCGGCTGCTCAGGGACTGGATATGGGCGTAGAGCTCCTTGCGGACGGTGAGGATGATGCTCTGTCCGGTCTTCTGCAGGAGCCATGTCTGGGTGATATTGAACACGAAGCTCAGCACCAGGACGATGCCGTATTTCACGGCCGTATCCACGATGACGCCGTAGTCCCCCTGGGTCTCGAACAGGTCGATGGCATCGCCTATCAGAATAGGGCGGTACAAATCGAACCCGGTCAGCGCCAGTACCAGCACCAGGCAGATTGCCACCCAGCCTATGTAAGGCTTCATATAGGTCAGCAGATGCAGCAGGGCATTCCCTTTATAATTGGATTCAATCTTATCATCCGTCAAAGAACTCATCTGAAATCCTCCTACTTAAAATCGCTGCGCAATAGCTCTAAAGGGTAAAGTCCCTTCGGCTTCTCCGGTTATTCTAAATTGCCGTCAGCTCCTGCTCCAGCTGCTGCTTCTCATAGATATGCGCATAGAAGCCGCCCAGCTCCAGGAGCTCCTCGTGGGTGCCGTACTCCGTCAGCTCCCCCTCCGTCAGCACCGCGATATGGTTCGCTTTCTGCAGGGTGGAGATTCGGTGCGCGACTACAATCGTAGTCTTTCCCTTGCGCAGCTCCATCAGGTTCTCCAGGATCTGCTCCTCCGTGTCCGTGTCCACCGCCGACAGGGAATCGTCCAAGATCAGCACCGAAGCGTCCATCAGCAGCGCCCGGGCGATGGAGCTGCGCTGCTTCTGGCCCCCTGACAGGGTCACGCCCCGCTCGCCCACCAGCGTCCTGTACTCGTCCGGGAACTCCACGATATTGTCATGGATGCAGGCGGCCCGGGCCGCTTTCCGGATGCTGGAGCGCAGCTCCGGGTGGTCGCTGATCCGCTGCTCCAGCCCAAAGGCGATGTTCTCCTCCAAGGTATCCGAGAAAAGGAAATTGTCCTGGGGCACATAGGCCATGTCCCTGTGGAGCACAGCCAGAGGGAAATCCGTAATCGGCCTGCCGTCCACAAGCAGCGCCCCCTCCTCGCAGTCGTAGACCCGCAGAAGGAGATCCGCCAGGCTGGACTTTCCGCTGCCCGTCCGGCCCAGGATGCCCAGCATCTCCCCCGCCTCCACATGGAGGCTCACGTCCTTCAGCACCGGCGTCTCCCCGTCCGGATAGGTAAAGGTCAGGTTCTTCAAGGTGATGTCCCCTTTGATATGTACGTCCTTTCCCGCCAGGGAGGCCGGAGCCTTGTCTACGATGTCCGGCTCCTCCCGGAAGATGGCAGCGATCCTCTGGAACGCCGCTGCCGCCTGGGAAAAGTTGTTGATGCAGTCGCCGCAGGCGATCATGGGCCACACCAGCATGCCGATGTAGGAATTGAAAGCCACGAACTTCCCGATGGAGATGGTCCCTGCCAGCACCAGCCGCCCGCCGAACAGCAATGTCATCAAAAGGCTGATGCCTATGACCGTGTCCAGCGCAGGGCCGAACACTGCCCGCAGCTTCACCACAGACAGGTTCTTCTCCATGCTGTTTTTGCTGGCCTTCTCGAAGGCCTTGAAGTCTTCCTCCTCCTGGACGAAAGCCTTCAGCACCCGCACCCCCGCCAGGCTCTCCTGCACCTTGTCCGACAGGTTGGAGAAAGCCTCCTGCCTTTTGGTCTGGCGCTTCTTCGCCTCGATTCCGTAGAAATAGCAGCCTATGGAAATCAAGATCATAGGCACCAAGGCCAGAAGCGTCATCTGGAAGTCCACATAGACCACCATCTTCACCAGCACCATGGCCGTCATCACCACCGCGTCGAACACCGTCACCACCGCCATGCCCACGGCCATACGGATGGCCTGCAGATCGTTGGTGAACCGGGCCATCAGGTCGCCCGTCTTGTGGCTGTTGAAATACCGGGCGGACAAAGTCTCCAGATGCCCGAACATGTCGTTGCGCAGCTTGTACTCAATCCCCCGGGCCGCGCCGAAGATGAAAAACCTCCAGCCGAACCGCCCCAAAGCCATCACGGCCCCTGCCAAGAACAGCCGGAACACCAGCCCCAGCACGCCCTCATAGGCAAGGGTCCCCGCGGTCAGCCCGTCGATGATCTCCCCGGTGTACTGAGGGATGTACAGGTTCGCCAGGTCCACCAGCAGCAGGACGATGACGCCCCCCAGATAGTACCATTTGTAGGACAGTATATATGGAAGCAGAGAAAATTTCTTTTGTTTCATATGCCTTTTGCACCCCTTGACCGTTTCGAAAAATCCTTTTGAAAGCCTGGCGCCTGACGCCACAGATATATATTGTACCCCCACTCCGGCGATAGCGTCAATAGAGGGGAGGGGTTATAATGCTAAACTTTTTATAAAATCCGGATGCCCCTACTCCTCATCCTCCACATACTCCAGGATGTCCCCCGGCTGGCAGGAGAGCGCCTTGCAGATGGCCTCCAGCGTGGTGAAGCGCACGGCCTTGGCCTTGTTGTTCTTCAGGATGGAGAGATTGGCCAGGGTGATGTCCACCTCCCCTGCCAGCTCCGTCAGGCTCATCTTGCGCTTCGCCATCATCACGTCCAGATTCACTACGATTCCCATACCCGCACCCCTGGCGCGCCTTTGCACGCCCGTCCTCCCGCATTTCCCCTGTGCCGCCTGTTCCCGTTTGCCTGCCGAAGCCCGAGTCAGATTGTCAGGTCGTTCTCCAGCTTATAGCGCACGGCCTCCTGGAACACGCAGGCCAGCACCTTGCTGAACAGCCCGGCGATCACGAACACCAATATCACCACCCCCATGGCCACGGTCATGTAGACGACGCAGCGCACCACCGACATCCCCGCGATGAAGAAGCTCCAGTTCCCCATCCTCCCCAGGCTGTCCACATTCTCCTGCACGAAGCAGTCTTCCCTGAGGACTGTCCGGAAGATCCGCCGCAGCTCCCGGATCAATGCCAGCGCCGCGACGCCCAGCACAAAATAGATGGTCACCGTCTCCGCGTAATGCTCCGTCATATGGGGGAACACTTTCCCGATCTGCCTGACGGTAAAGGGCAGCGTGGCCGTTACCAGGATTCCGGAATAAAACATGAAATCCAGCAGATATTTCGTCCACATGGTCAGGTCCTTCTTTTTCCTCTGCAGCTTCTTCGCTTCCATTCTCCACCTCGCGCTCCAGGGCGGCTCTTTCCCTGCAATCACAGGCCTTCCATGCGGTAGAGCCTGACGGAGTTCTCCCAGGCGGCCCTGCGCGCCTCCTCCTCGCCAATCCCCTTTATCCGGGCCAGGGCCTCCGCCACATAGGGCAGGTACAGGGAGCTGTTGCGCTTCCCCCTGTAGGGCACCGGGGCCAGATAGGGGCAGTCCGTCTCCAGGACGATGCGCTCCAGCGGAATGTACTCCACCGCCTCCCTCAGCTTCTTGGCGTTTTGAAAGGTCAGTACGCCCCCTATGCCGAAGAAGAACCCCATGTCCAGAAATGTCCTGGCCGTCTCCTTCGTATAGGAAAAACAGTGAACCACACCGCCGATTTCCCCGGCCCTCTCCGCCTTCATGATGTCCACCGTGTCCCTGGCCGCGTCCCTGGAGTGGATGATGACCGGCAGCCCCAGCTCCCTGGCCAGGTCCAGCTGGCGGGCGAACCATTTCTTCTGGATCTCCCGCTCCGGCTCGTCCCAGTAATAGTCCAGCCCGATCTCCCCGACGGCCACGCACTTTTCCGTCCCATACAGCTCCCGCAGGCTCTGCCAGGCGCCCTCCTGCTCCAGCTCCGCCGTCCCGCTGGGGTGGATGCCTATCGCGCCGTATATGAAATCATGCTTTTCCGTCAACGCCATGGTGCGCCTGCAGGAGGCCAGGCTGGCCCCCACGTTCACTACCCTTGTGATGCCATGCCCCGGCAGGCCGGCCAGCAGGGCCTCCCTGTCGTCGTCGAAGGCCTTGTCGTCATAATGGGCATGTGTGTCAAAAATATCCGTCAGCTCTGTCATATCCTCTCCTTGCAGTCATAGCGGCGAAGCCCCCGGGCTGCGCCTCCCTTTCCGGCGGCACCGCTCCCGTTCAGGGCCTGGCGTTCACCGGCGTCCCGTAATAGACCTTCCCCAGCTCCAGGATGCGGAACCTCCCGCCCTCCAGCGACAGGATGGAGGCCGCGCAGTTAGGCAGTCCTATCTCCCAGAACTTCTCCAGCGGGATCTCCCCGATGGCGCTCAGAAGGCATCTGTTGAACGCGCCGTGGGCTACGATCAGGACACGGCTGCAGCTCCCCTCCAGCGGGAGAATCCTCTCCTGCAGGAACGCCAGCCCCCTGGCCTGCGCCTCCCCGAAGGACTCCGCGCCGCCCCGGGGCGAAAAGAGCTGGGGCCTGCAAAAGAAGTCGTAGAGCGGATGCTCCGGATCCGTCTTCGGCAGGTCGAAGGCCCCGCCCTCGCAGTCGCCAAAGCCCATCTCCATCAGCCGCTCGTCCGTCTCCAGGGGCACCTCCCGGCCCGCCAGGAGAATCTGCGCCGTCTCGAAGGCCCTCTTCAAGGGAGAGCTGAAAGCCCTGTCAAAGGGCAGGCCGTCCAGGGCTTTGGCAGTCTCCACCGCCAGCTCCCTGCCGAAGGTGTTCAGCGGGATGTCGCTGTGCCCCTGGAGCCTGCGCTCCTTATTCCAATCCGTCTCCCCGTGCCTGAATAGATATATCTCCACCCTTGTACCCCTTCCCGCTCATCCATGCCGTCACCGGGAGCCAGGGCCTTCGGCCCTCCCCGCTGCCTGGAACGCATCCTACGACTCCCTTATCTTCACGCCGTCCACGCCCTTCTTCACGGCCAGCGCCAGGAATCCGGCCCTGCCGGACAGGGTCTGGAACGAGAACGCTTTATCCGCATTGTCCCAGAGGGCAGTGCCCTGGTAGTAGAACTTGGCCACATAGGACTCGTAGGACACCCGCACCTTGCCGCTGCGCACGGAACCGGAAATGGTCTCCGGCTCCACCCGGTCCAGCTTCGACACGTCCACTATGGTAGGGACCCCATGGCCCCAGAAGGCGCTCCAGTACCGGTCTCCCAGCCGCCCGTAGAGCATGGAGTCCTTCTTCCGCTCCCGGAACGCCCATTCCTCTCCCGCCTTCAGGAAATCCTCCGCGAACTCCTCCTGAGCCTGCGCGGCGGGGAACGCCTTTCGTATATGCTTCGCCATGCGCTTCAGTATCTTCTTCGGCTTGGACTGGCCCTTCTGCACCCATAGGATAAAGAGCGCCGTGAGCTCGCCCAGAAGCAGCCCTAAAGGCAGATAGAAGACGAAAATCTTCTGCGTCGGCATTTTGATGAAGAAGCCCAGGGCACCCATGAGCACCACCCATATCGCTACCGATATATAGGCGGAACGGCTGGCCCTTCCCAGGCAGTACTGGCACCATTCCTCCACCCAGCCCCGCTGCTCATACAGGAGCCGCTCCATGGCGCTGGCAGTATCCGCCGGCCTGTCGCCCTTCCCGGCCTTGCCTCCGGTGAACAGGGAAATCAGGCTGCCCAGGGCGATCAGCGCGCTCAGCCCCGCCGCCAGGATGCAGATCCACATGTCCGATATGGCCAGGCCATTCACGCTTCCGCTCTCTATGCAGTACCACTGCGTCTGTGCCGCCCCGTCATAGAGCACCTGGCCCATCTCCTCCAGCACCTTGCCGTACTCATCCCCGTAATAGGCATCGGCATAGGACTCGTAATAGGACCTGTCGCTCCTCATCTCGTAATAGAGGCTCACGATCTCGCTCTCCTCCAGCGCCGCCAGGGCCCGGTCTATGCCAGCCTGATCCATAAGCTCCAAGGACCCCTCCACCACGGCAGGCGTCATGTCCTTTGTGGCCCGCAGCTCTGCCATCAGCCCCAGATTGTACAGCAGGCTCGCGTAGTCCCCGTCCCTCTGGTCGGACTCTTTGATGCAGAAAAAGCTCTTCCTCTCCGCATCATATACCACATATCCGTAATCCTTCGCCCGGTCCGGGTCTCCGGAGTAATATTCCGCCACGTAGGCAGCCACCGGATACGCCACCTCGCGGGATATGTACTCCCCCTGGGCCTGGGCCGGGTCGTCCTCCGGCCCCAGGGGGACCGCTCCTCCCTGGAACTTCAGGAACTGAGGCCCTGCCTGCATCCACAGGGCAGCCGCTGCCGCCAGCGCGCACACTATCGTCACAATATTCCGTATCTTTTTCATCTCTTCCTTCCTTTCATCTGGCACCTTTAGGCCGTTTGGAATATTATACAAAAAAAGATGGGGTAATTCAAGCCCGATTCCGCACGCAAAAAAAGAACCGTCCCCAAGGCTCGTATGTCCTCAAAAACAGTCCTTCCAGTGCGCCACCAGGGGCTCGAACCCTGGACACCCTGATTAAGAGTCAGGTGCTCTACCAACTGA
>CAMTBF010000122.1 GCA_947068385.1 uncultured Lachnospiraceae bacterium | reverse complement strand
GGAGGCAAGGGCGGAGGAACGGCAAGGGTGGAGGGGAGGCAAGGGTGGAGTAGCGGCAAGGGCGGATGGGAGACATAGCGGATGGAAGGATAGGAATACGAGTATGTAGTCCTGGACTTGGGAGAGAGCATGCAGGGGCTGTTCGAGATCCTCAGGATGTGCAGGCATGTCTATACGCTGACCATGGAGGACAGAATCGCCAGGGGCAAGCTGCTCCAATACGAACAGGTTCTGGCTCTGTACGAATACGGCGATGTGCTGGGGAAGACGAAGCGGCTGTCCCTCTCCCATATCCGGAAGCTGCCGGAGGAGCTGGAGCAGCTGACGAAGGGGGATCTGGCGGATCTGGTGAAGGGGCTTCTCGGGGAGCTGGAGGAGGGAGGGGAGAGCTGATGGAATATACGGAGCTGAAAAAGGAGCTGCGCAGCAGGGTGCAGGAGCGGATGGACTTTGTGAAGGATTTCACGGACGCCGAGGTGGAGGATACCATAGACCAGGTCATCCTGGAGCAGCAGCTGATGGCCTGGCCGGTGGAAACCCGCAGAAGGCTGAGGCAGGAGCTGTTCGATTCCCTCCGCAGGCTGGACATCCTGCAGATATTCGTGGAGGACAGCTCTGTCACGGAAATCATGATCAACGGAAAGGACCATATCTTCGTGGAGCAGAACGGAAGGCTGCGGGAGCTGGACATCAGCTTCGAGTCCACGGAGAAGCTCCAGGACGTGATACAGCAGATCGTGGCGGGATGCAACCGGGTGGTGAACGAGGCCTCCCCCATCGTGGACGCAAGGCTGGCCGACGGGGCCAGGGTCAATATCGTCATGAACCCCATAGCGCTGAACGGCCCGATCGTCACAATCAGACGGTTCCCCGAGAAGCCCATCACCATGGAGCAGCTGATCCAGAGCGATTCTATTTCCCGGGAAGCCGCCGCCTTTCTGGAGAAGCTGGTGAAGGCCAGGTACAATGTCTTCATCAGCGGCGGCACGGGAAGCGGCAAGACCACCTTCCTGAACGTCCTGTCCTGCTATATCCCCTCGGAGGAAAGGGTCATCACCATTGAGGACAGCGCGGAGCTGCAGCTTCAGGGGCTCCCCAATCTGGTGCGGCTGGAGACCCGCAACAGCAACGTGGAGGGCTGCAATGAGATCACCATGCGGGATCTGATCAAGTCCTCCCTGCGGATGCGGCCGGACAGGATCGTCGTAGGGGAGGTGCGCGGGGCCGAGGCCATCGACATGCTCCAGTGCCTGAACACGGGGCACGACGGAAGCATGTCCACCGGCCATGCCAACAGCGCCAGGGACATGCTGGCCAGGCTGGAGAACATGGTGCTCATGGGGATGGAGCTTCCCCTGGCGGCGATCAGGCAGCAGATAGCCTCCGGCCTGGATGTGATCGTGCATCTGGGAAGGCTGCGGGACAAATCCAGAAAGGTGCTGGAGATCACGGAGGTGATCTGCTGCGAACAGAATGAGATCAAGCTGAACCCGCTGTTCGTCTTTGAGGAATCCGGGGAGGACGATAGGGGCCGGGTAGTGGGGAAGCTGTGCGGGAAAGGAGGGCTGCTCCATGAGGACAAGCTTAAAGCGGCAGGAATCTCATAGATACCACTGGAAGAAGGGAGAGAGGGCCAGGGCCGTCCTGCTCTGCGCGGGCGTGACGGGGGTCTTCGCCTACTTCTTCTACCGGAGCTTCCTGGCATTGGCTCCGCTCTCCGCCATAGGGGTATTTGCCTTTGGGCTGATAAGGAGACAGAAGATGGAAAAGGCCAGGGAGGAGCTGAACGCGCAGTTTCGGGAGTGCATCCTGGCGGTGGCCACGTCCCTGCAGGCGGGGTATTCCGTGGAGAACGCCTTTCTGGAGTGCAGGCAGGACATGGCATTGATGTACGGGGAGGATGCCCCGATCTGCCAGGAGCTGAAGCTTATCAGGAGAGGGCTGCACATCAATATCCCCCTGGAGGAGCTTCTGGTGGACATGGCAGGGCGGAGTTTATGCGAGGAGATTGCCCAGTTTGCCCAGATTTTTGCCCTAGCCAAGAGGAACGGCGGAAACATGGCGGAGATCATCCGGAATTCCGCTAACCAGATAGGCAGGCAGATCGAGCTGCGCCAGGAGATCCGGATGCTTTTGGGGGGCAAGAAGATGGAGCTGACGATCATGAAGATCATGCCCTTCGGGATACTGTTCTACATAGATATGGGAAATCCGGGATATTTCGATTCGCTCTATCATAATTTCACAGGCATCGCTGTGATGACGGGCTGTCTGGGGCTGTATCTCGGGGCTTATATCTTAGGGGAGCATATCATGAAGGGGATCATGGCGGACATGGCATAGGAGGTGTTGCGTTTGTATTGGATCGCGCTGGCAGTGTTGACAGGGTTTCTGGTATTGTTCTTTCTGGCGAGAAAGCAGGAGGCGCCGCCTGATGCGGCCTCCCTCCTGAAGCCTTTTTATAAGGCGGCCCTGTTTCTCTACAAAAAGCTGATACACAGGATCCCCGGGCTGTTCTCCTCGCCGCAGGTGGAGCGGGATCTGGTGAGCCTCCACCCAGGGGAGGCCAGGGAATGCCTGAAGACCGAATACTACGGGAAAAAGGCGGCGATCTGCCTGGCGGTGCTCTTCCTGGGGACATTGTTCGCGGCCGCGGCGAAATTCAGCGCCATGGACAAGGTCATCCTGGGGGAGGACGGGACAGTGGCCAGGGGGAGCTACCGGGACGGGGCCCGGGAGATCAGAATCGGGACGGATCTGGGGCAGCAGATGGACTTTCAGGTGGAGGTGGAGCCCAAACGCCTGTCCGCGGAAGAGACGGAGAAAATGTTCGACGCTTTTCTGGACAAGCTGCCGGAATATGTATTGGGCTCCAATGACAGCCTGGAGAACGTGAACTCGGATCTGAACCTGAGGGAGAGCTACGGCGACATCCCCATATCCGTGCGGTGGGAAAGCGGCAGCCCGGGACGGATCAGCGATTCCGGACAGATATTCTCCCTGGAGGAGGAAGAGGCCGTGCTGATTTCCTTCCGGCTGTCCTATGGGGAATGGGAGAGGAGCGGGGAGCTGTCGGTGGTGCTGAGGCCGCCGGTGCCCTCACAGGAAGAGCTGCTGCGCATGGAGCTGGAAGAGGAGCTGACCAGGTCCCAGACAGAGAGCCTGGGCCAGGACGAATGGAGGCTGCCGGGGCAGTGGCGGGGCGAGAGCATCCGCTGGGAGCAGGTGGTGGAGGACAACAGCATGGTGCTGTGGGCGGTTGCCGTGGTGACGGCGGTGGCGGTCTTCCTGTTCCTGGACAGGGATCTCCATGAACAGCTGGAGAAGCGAAAGAAGGTGCTGCGCCAGGAATATCCGGAAATCGTGCACAAGCTGGTGCTGTTCGTGGGAGCCGGCCTGACGATCCGGGGGGCCTTCCAGAAGATCGCCGGGGATTATGAGGTGGGCCGCATGGAGGGCGGGAGGGCGTCTCCTGCCTATGAGGAGATGCTCTATACCTGCAGGGAGCTGCGCTCTGGGATCTCCGAGGGCCTGGCCTATGAGCATTTCGGAAAAAGGGCCGGCCTGCAGGAATATATCCGTCTGAGCGCGCTCCTGGCGCAGAACCTGAAGCGGGGGAACGGCACGCTGCTGGAGAGGCTGCGCGAAGAGGCGGAAAAGTCCGGCCAGGAACGGCTCCAGGAGAGCAAAAAGATGGGGGAAGAGGCAGGGACCAAGCTTCTGGTGCCGATGGTGCTGATGCTGGCGGTGGTAATGGCAGTTATCATGATTCCCGCTTTTTCGAATATGTAACCGATGTGCGTTTGGCCGCGCCTGCGGCAGAAAGAGAGGAAAAATGAAGCAATCAAAGGGAATGAGAGAGTTCATCAGAGAGGAAGACGGCATGGGGACGGTGGAGATCATTCTGATCATCGTGGTGCTGGTGGGGCTGGTCATCATCTTCAAGAGCCAGATCACACAGATCATCAACAGCCTCTTCCAGAAAATCACTTCACAGACGGGCACCGTGTGATGCGCGGCGGGGAAGGGCTTCGGGAAAGGCCGCGGAATGCGTACCTGACCGTAACGCTTGCCCTGTGCCTGGCAGTCCTATTGTCCCTGTTCCTGACCCTGATAGACGGCGTGCGCAGGAACGGGGCCAGGCTGGAGGCAGAGTGCGTGACGGACATCGGGCTGCAGAGCATCATGGCGGAATATCACCGGGAGCTGATGAAGCAGTACAATCTCTTTGCCATCGACTCCTCCTATGGAACCGCCACCTGCGCGAAGGCCAACACGGAGGTGCACCTGCTGCGGTATCTGTCGGGGAACCTAAGCTATGACGACATCTTCCTTTCGGATTATCTCTACAGGGATTTCCTGGGGCTTGCCGTGGAGAGCGCGGAACTGACCGGGGTGTCCATTTTGACGGATCAGGGCGGCGCGGCGTTCCGCGCGGATGCGGTGGAAGCCGTAAAGGCCGATGTGGGCCTGGGGCTGCTGCAGGAGCTGCAGGGCTGGGTGCAGAAGGTGGAGATAAACGGCCTGGAAAACGGGCAGGAGGAAGCCAGAAAGCAGGAGCTTGACGGAGAGATCGGGGAATGGGTGGAAAAATACGACGGACAGATGGTGGAGGTGAACGAGGACAAATGGGAGAGGGCGGAGGTCAAGAACCCCACGGACGGGCTGGAGGCGAAGAAGAGAATGGGATTATTGCACCTGGTTTTGGAGGATGAGGCCAGCGTGTCGCCGAACATCATACATACGGGGAGCCTGGTCCGGGAGAGGATGCGGCAGGGACAGGTCAACCGGGGGAACCTGGCATGGCAGCAGGAGGAAGGCGCGGGACAGATGGCGGAGAGGTTCCTTTTTCAGGAATATCTTCTGCGGTATATGGGTCGGTACGGGAGAGAGCATGAAGAGGATGCGCTCCGCTATCAGATTGAATATCTGATAACCGGCAAAGAGAGCGACCTGGAGAACCTGAAAGGGGTGGTCAACCGTCTGTGCATGCTCAGAGAAGGGGCCAATGCCATGTATCTGATGTCCAATCAGGGGAAGCGGGCGGAGATCAGGCTGGCGGCAGCGGCGGCATGTACCGCAATTGCGCTGCCGGCGCTGACCCCGCTGCTGGAAAGCGCCATACTTCTGGCATGGGCTTACGCGGAGAGCGTATATGACGTCAAAAGCCTTCTGGCCGGGGGCAAGGTGCCGCTCCTGAAGGACGATGGGAGCTGGCACTACAGCCTTTCGGCAGCGCTGAACGGCAGCCTGCGGGACGAGACCACGGGCGGGGACGGGCTTGGCTATGAGGATTATCTGAGGATCTTCATGATGCTCTCCGATGGGGACACGGTCACGGCCAGGGCCATGGACATGGTGGAGGCCGATATCCGGAAGACGCCGGGGAATGCCGCCTTCCGCCTGGACGGCTGCTTCCGGGCGATAGAAGCCCATGTCCGGATCGGGAGCAGCCATGGCTATCAGTATGACATAACGAGACAGAAAAGCTACGAGTAGGGATAAGCGAGGTGAATAGTGATGTCCTTTTTATGGAGCGGAGGCAATCAGACAGTACATTCAACGAAAATAGGAAAACCTTCTCCGACACATCAAGACTTTTTAACGGATTCGGCCCGGAATCCGGATACTTCCCCGGACGGCGGCAGACGCCGCCTGTCCGTCCTGTTCCGTTTCATAGAGAGGACACCACTGTTCGCCTCGCTTTCCAGGGAAGTGGAGGCGGGGATGACCGTGGAGGCCTCCATCGTGCTGCCGCTTTTCCTTTTCTTTTTCCTGAACCTGGGATGCGCCATAGAGATGATCCGCCTGCATGGGAATCTGCAGCTTGCGCTATGGCAGATTGGGAGCAGGATGTCCGTGTACGGCTATGCGCTGGACAGCGGGGAACTGCCGGAGAATAATGACGGCTGGTGGCGGGATTTGGCGGGAACGGCGGTCTCTGCCACCTATGTGAAGGGGCAGGTGATAAGCTCCGCGGGGGCGGATTATCTGAACGGCTCTCCGCTGACCAACGGGGCTGCCGGGCTGCAGCTCTGGGAGAGCGAGATATTTGGCCCCGATGATGAAATCGACATTGTAGTCACATATTCGGTCTCGCCGTGGAGCAGCCTGATTCGCTTTTCGCCCTTTCGGATGGCGAACCGGTATCATGCGCATATCTGGAACGGGTATCGGCTGTCCGGGGAAGGGGAGGCCGGAGAGGTGACGCAGATCGTCTACGTCACGGAAAACGGAACCGTGTACCACATGAGCATGGACTGTACGCATCTGCTGCTCTCGGTGCGGGAAGTCCCCTCCGATTTGATCGACTATATCAGGAACCAGACGGGAGGCAGATATCAGCCCTGCTCCAGATGTGCCGCAGGGAGCCCGCCGTCCACCGTATACATCACCGGCCAGGGAGACCGGTACCACCATGACAGGGGATGCTCCGGCCTGAGGAGGACGGTGACATCCGTGACGATAGAGCAGGCGCAGGAGGCGGGCCTGGGGCCCTGCAGCCGCTGTGGAGGATAAGGGATATGTGGAGCATGCTGTTTATGACAGGCTGGCTTTTGGCCGCGGGCATCATGGACATAAGGACTCGCAGGGTGCCGGTGTGGATGCTCGTATTGGGAGGGGCGCTTGCGATGTGGGCGGCCTTGTCCCGGCAAAGCGGATATTTTGAGATGTTGAAAGGGATATTGCCGGGCGGATTGCTTCTGCTGACGGCCCTTGCCACGAAAAAGGCGGGGTACGGGGACGGCATCGTGCTGGCATGGCTGGGACTGGCGCTGGGCGGTGACAGGAGCCTGCTTCTGTCGGGGCTGGGCCTGTTCCTGACTTCCCTGTGCGCCATGGTTTTGCTGGCGCTGCGCAGGGTCAGGCGGGATACGGGGCTCCCCTTCCTGCCGTTTCTGGCAGCGGCGTGGCTTCTGGTGGCGGGATTGTAGGAGAGGAGCGGAGGGATGCCCGGCAGGGCATGGAAGGGAGGAGCGATGAGAGAGAGGAATGCGTATTTTACAGTGGAGGCGGCGCTGGTGCTGCCGATGGTGACAGGCGTGATGCTTTTCGTCATCTACACCATGCTGTTCCAATATGACAGATGCCTGCTGGAGCAGGACGTAGGGGCTCTGGCTCTGTGGGGGAGTCTTGCGGAGGCCTCCGACACGGCACAGCTGGAGCAGAAGGTACAGGTGCGGATGTCCGAGCTGTACAGGGAGAAATATGCGGCCTGGAGGATTACAAGGCTGGATGCCTCCCTGGACAGGAACCGCTTCCTGGCGGAGGGAGCCGGGAGGCTGACATTTCCGGTGCCCGGATGGAATTTCTGGAATGCGGACAATGTGTGGGAGGCCAGCGCAAGCTTCGGGTACAGTCGGCTCTCGCCGGTGACGTTCATCCGTCTGTGCCATAGATTCCGGGAAGAGACGGGGAGGTGACAGGCAGGATGCTGAATGTGGAGTATGTGAGGAGCCTGAACTGCAATTACGAAAGAATCCTGCTGGACAGGATGCCCGAGGAGAAGAGATACCAGTACAGCATTCTCGGAAGATGCAAGATCAACGGCCTGCTGCCCTGCAGCCTGCGCTACATCGACGGGCAGGCCTATCTTTACTACGACATATCCTCCAGGCAGAATGTGGCGCTTCTGTATAGCGGCCGCTGCATCACCAGAGAGTGGGTGAGGGATTTCCTGTGGAGCCTGCGGCATATCCGGCAGGAGCTGAGCCGGTTCCTGTTGGACATAGACAATATCATCTGGTATCCGGAGCAGATATTCCAGGAGCTGGAGGACAATGTATTTTCCTTCCTCTATATTCCGTATTATGAGGGGGAATCGGGATTCATGAAGCTTATGGAGTTCTGGGTGGAACATATCGACTACAATGATGAAGTCCTTGTGGACTGCGTCTACCGCATGTACGAAAAGATGGAGCGGAACGGGGAGATTTATCTACAGGCCCAGATTTTTGAAGATGCGGAGTGCCTGGAGAATACCAGGCTTCCGGAACTGGTGTACACCGTGGTGGAGGAGTCCAGGGTGGAGGAGGCAGGGGGGCCGGCAGCAGCTGCGCTCCCGGCCATCGACGTCAGGGAGGAAGAGGCGCAGATACAGGAAAGGCCCCAGAAATCCGGCAGAAAGGGCATCAGGGGCATATTGGAGGGAAAGCGCAGCCGCAGCCAGAAGCTGAGGGAGGATTACAGGCAATCCATGCAGCGGGAGATGACGGGCCAGGCGGTGGCGGAGAAGTCCCGGTATGAGGGGACATACGGACAGACCTTATTCTTTGAGGATAAGGCAGAGGCGATCAAGCAGCCCCACAGGCTGCTCACGCCGGAGGGGAAGCTCTTTTTGAGCCTGGAACAGCCGAGCCTTTCCGTGGGAAAGAAAAAGGGGGAGGTGGATCTGGTGCTGCAGGACGCCTCGGTCAGCAGGATGCACGCGCGCATCACGAATGAGGAGGGCGATGCCTATCTGGAGGATCTGAACTCTACCAACGGAACCTTCCAGAACGGCCAGCGGATGCGCCCCTACGAAAAGAAAAAACTGGCGGAGGGGGATGAGATAAGGTTCGGCAAGGTGGTTTTTATTTTCCGTTGGTTGAATGAAAAGTTAAATTCCACTTGTAAAGTTAAATTCCGTACTGAAGACT
>CAMTBF010000121.1 GCA_947068385.1 uncultured Lachnospiraceae bacterium | reverse complement strand
CCCGGAAGGTGGAGAGCACTTCCTGGAAGGTGGCTTCCACGTCCACGGTGACCATGTTGATCCTGGGCACCATGATGTCCTTGGCCAGCGCGTCGGAGAAATCGAACACGTTGTAGATCATCTCTTTCTCCTCGGATTCGATGACGCCGCTCTCGTGGCTCACGTCCACATAGGTGCGAAGCTCCGCCTCGGTCATGGTGGTGATCTTCTTGCTGGGGTCGATGTGCAGCAGGCGAAGTATCCCGTTGGACATTTTGTCCACCACGAAGATGACGGGGGTCATGACCTGCATCAGGCTGTAGATGATGCCGCAGTAGGCCAGGGAGATTTTCTCCGAGGAGAGCATGGCCCAGGTCTTGGGGATGATTTCGCCGAAGAGCAAAATGACCAGTGTCAATACGCCGGTGGCCACGGCTACGGGGATGCCGAAGCGCAGGGCGATGGTAGTGGTCAGGGCAGAGGTGGACAGGTTCACGATGTTGTTGCCGATCAGGACGGTGCTCAACATCTTGCTGTAGCTTTCCAGGATTTTGTTCACCTTTGCGGCGCGTTTGCTGCCCTCTTCCTCAAGGGTGCGCATGCGCACGCGGTTCACCGTGCTGAAAGCGGTCTCTGCCGAGGAAAAGAAGCCTGACAGGATGACAAGAATCAGTAGAGAGATAAGTTGTATGCCTTCTGGAACGTCCAAAAATAAGTCACTCCTTTGTGATACTGACAGCCGGTCTTGGATGCCGTCTGCCGCGATGATGGTTTATAGTAATCAAAATTTAATATACAGAATGGGAGGCGATTTGTCAAGTTCCCCGGGGGCGGTGCATATGATTTTATAAAAAGTTTATAGACGTTTGGTCTGACAGGGGGAAATATGGAACATATGGAGAGGAATCAGGGGATGAAGGGGGTGCCGGTGGCTTTTTTGCTGAAAAGCCTGCTTTTTTCTTACATACTGACAGGGGTGCTGTTGGCGCTGCTGGCATTTTTGCTGTACCGGTTCGGGCTGGGGGAGCGGGTCGTGTCCATCGCTATTATCGGGATTTATGTGGTGGCGACGTTCTTTGCCGGGTTCGTGGCGGGGAAGCGGATGGAGAGCAGGAGGTTCTTCTGGGGGCTTTTGATGGGGGGCGCTTATTTCCTGGTGCTGGCGGTGGTTTCGGCTGTGGCTGGGAAAGGGGACATACAGGTGGGGAGTTCGTTTTTTACGACGCTGGCGCTGTGTGCCGGCGGGGGGATGCTGGGCGGGATGCTGAGCTGAGGGGCTGCTTTGGCCCGCCTGGCTGTCCGCGGCTCTTGTTGAGGGCGTTTTGTGAAGAAATGCTTGAAGAACGGAGGCTGGGCGGGTATAATTTTAGATAGGCTTTGTGGGTTGCAGATTATTATTCGAAAGAGACGGAGGGACGGGTATGAGGGTGCTGTTTATCGGAGGGACGGGGACGATCAGTAGTGCGATTTCCAGGAAGGTGGCGGCGCGGGGGGACGAGCTGTATCTGCTGAACCGGGGGAATCGGAGCGGGGAGGTGCCGGAGGGGGCGAGGCTGATCCGGTGCGATATCGGGGATGAGGCTGCGGCGGCAAGGGCGCTGGAGGGGATGGGCTTTGACGTGGTCTGTGATTTTATTGGGTTCGTGCCGGGACAGGTGGAGCGGGACTATCGGCTGTTCGCGGGGAGGACGAGGCAGTTCATGTATATCAGCTCGGCTTCGGCGTACCACAAGCCGGTGAGGGATTACCGGGTGGATGAGGGGACGACCCTTGCCAATCCTTACTGGGAGTATTCCAGGAACAAGATCGCCTGTGAGGAGTATCTGATGGGGATGTATCGGGAGAACGGTTTTCCGGTGACGATTGTACGGCCCAGCCATACCTATGGCGAGAGATCGGTGCCTGTGGGGGTGCATGGGGACAATGGGAGCTTCCAGGTGCTGAAGCGGATGCTGGAGGGGAAGCCGGTGATCGTTCCGGGGGATGGGACGTCGCTGTGGACGATTACTTATAATGAAGATTTTGCGGATGGTTTTCTGGGGCTTATGGGGAATCCCCATGCCATTGGGGAGGCGTTCCAGATTACCAATGACGAGTCCCTGACCTGGAATCAGATTTATGGGATCGTGGCGGATTGTCTGGGGGTGGAGCTGAAGGCTTATCATGTGGCGTCGGAGTTCCTGGCGGCGGTGGGGCCTTATGATTTTACGGGGAGCCTGATCGGGGACAAGGCCAATACGGTGGTGTTCGACAATCGGAAGCTGAAAGCGGCTGTCCCGGGCTTTTGTCCGGTGATTCGGGCGGAGGAGGGGCTGCGCAGGGCTGTGGCGTATGTGATGGCCCACGAGGAGTGCCAGAAGGAGGACCCGGCTTTCGATGCCTGGTGCGACAGGGTGATCGGGGCGCTGGAGCGGGCGAAGGGAGAGATAAGGCGGAGGCCTGAATAAATGTCGGCTGATTTGTTGCCACTTTTTTTGAAAAAAACCTTTTACAAACAGATATTTTATGATATACTACAAAAAGTTTCCCGGATGTGGTCATGGAGAGGGTTGCCCGCTTTGGCCGCAGCAGGGATGGAATGAATGAAAAGAGGAGGCTTATCGATATGAAGCACATCAAGACTTTGACCACGAGGAACCTGAAGGAATCCATGAAGAAGGGCGGCTGCGGCGAGTGCCAGACTTCCTGCCAGTCTGCCTGCAAGACTTCCTGCACAGTGGGGAACCAGAGCTGTGAGAAGGCAAAATAATGTTGCCATTTACGGCTGTGCCGCAGAGGGAGTCGTGAATCGTAACCTGTCAGTTACATAGGCGTTCGTTTCGACCAGCCAAGCAGCGGATTCCTTCGCTGCTTGAACTTTGTTGATGGATTCGGGCGGGGAAAGGGATAGTTCAGTGATACACCAATATAAAAGCAATGGATACAATATCGTGATGGATGTGGACAGCGGTTCCATCCATGTGGTGGACGATGTGGTCTATGACGTGATTGGGCTAGTGGAGCCGCTTGTGGCGGAGGGCGTGAAAGACGCCGCCGCTGTCAGGGAGGCTGTGCGGCAGGAAGGGCTGCCCTACTCGGCAGAGGAGATCGGGGAGGCTGTGGAGGAGATTCTGGAGCTGGAGGCGTCCGGGGCTCTGTTTGCGAAAGACATTTATGAGGACTACGTCTTTGACTTCAAGAAGCGCCAGACGGTGGTGAAGGCGCTCTGCCTCCATATCGCCCATGACTGCAACCTGGCCTGTAGGTACTGCTTCGCGGAGGAAGGGGAGTACCATGGCCGACGGGCGCTGATGAGCCTGGAGGTGGGGAAGAAGGCCCTGGATTTCCTGGTGGCCAATTCCGGGAACCGGGTGAACCTGGAGGTGGACTTCTTCGGCGGGGAGCCGCTGATGAACTGGCAGGTGGTCAAGGATCTGGTGGCCTATGGCCGGAGCCTGGAGGCGCCCAACAACAAGAAATTCCGCTTTACCCTGACCACCAACGGCGTGCTCCTGGACGACGAGGTGATGGAATTCGCTAATAAGGAGATGGCGAACATTGTGCTCAGCATCGACGGACGGAAGGAAGTCAACGACAGGATGCGCCCTTTCCGGGGAGGCCAGGGCAGCTATGACGTGATTCTGCCGAAATTCCGGAAGGTGGCAGAGAGCAGGGGGCAGGAGAGGTACTATGTGCGGGGGACGTTTACCCGCAACAATCTGGATTTTTCCAGAGACGTGCTGCATCTGGCGAATCTGGGCTTCCGGCAGATATCCGTGGAGCCGGTGGTGGCAGGGCCGGAGGATGACTACGCGATACGGGAGGAGGATCTTCCGGTGCTGCGGGAGGAATACGACAGGCTGGCGGCGGAGATGATAAAGCGTAAAAAAGAGGGAAAGGGATTCAACTTTTTCCATTTCATGATAGATCTGGAGGGCGGCCCCTGCGTGGCAAAGCGCCTTTCGGGCTGCGGCTCCGGGACGGAGTACCTGGCGGTGACGCCCTGGGGGGATCTGTATCCCTGCCATCAGTTCGTGGGGAACGAGGATTTCCTCATGGGCAATGTGGAGGAGGGCGTGCTGCGCGCTGACATCCGGGACGAGTTCAAGGGCTGCAATGTCTATGCCAAGGAGAAGTGCAGGAGATGTTTCGCGAAGTTCTACTGCAGCGGCGGCTGCGCGGCCAATGCCTACAATTTCCACGGCAATATCAATGAGGCCTACGATGTGGGCTGCGAGCTGGAGCGCAAGCGCGTGGAATGCGCGGTCATGCTCAAGGTGGCAGAGGCGGAGCTATAGATTTCATACTAAAATCAAGAAAGGATAAAAGAACATGAAAAAGAACAAGGCAATAGTGGTATTGCTTTGCATCCTGCTGGTGCTGATAGGCGTCACGTATGTGGACATCTTCGGCGTGAACCCGGAGGGTGACGGCAGCATCTCGGACATCAGCTTAGGTCTGGATTTGGCCGGCGGCGTCAGCATCACCTATCAGGTGGTGGGGGACGAAGACCCCAGCGCCACGGATATGAGCGATACCATAGCAAAGCTGCAGAAGCGCGTGGAGAACTACAGCACGGAGGCCATTGTGTACCAGGAGGGCACCGACCGGATCAATATCGAGATCCCCGGCGTCAGCGATGCCAATGCCATCCTGCAGGAGCTGGGCAGGCCCGGTACGCTGTACTTCATCTCCCAGACGGACGACCAGGGCAATCAGAACTACAGCCAGCAGACCGTACAGAACCCGGACGGCACCTACGGCGTGGGCTATGTGCTGAACAAGACCATCGACGAGCTGCTGGAGGACGGTTCCATCCAGGTGCAGGGCACGGATGTGAAGGAAGCGAACGCCGGCAGCCTGCAGACCAACATGGGCTCCGAGTTCGCGGTGAGCCTGACCATGACGGACGAGGGCGCGAAGAAGTTCGCGGAAGTCACCCAGAGGGCCTTTGACAAGCATGAGTCCCTGGCGATTTATTATGACGGAAACATCATCAGCGCTCCCGGGGTGAACGCGGTCATCACCGATGGCAGCGCCCAGATTTCCCCCATGGAGTCCTTTGAGCGGGCGGAGAACCTGGCATCCACCATCCGCATCGGCGGCCTGAAGCTGGAACTGGAGGAGCTGCATTCCAAGGTGGTAGGCGCCCAGCTGGGCGTGGAGGCCATCGACACCAGCTTAAAGGCAGGGGCCATCGGTCTGGTGCTGGTCATCGTATTCATGATCGTGGTCTATCTGATACCCGGCCTGGCATCGGGCATCGCGCTGCTTGCCTATGTGGCGCTGGTAATCCTGCTGCTGAACGGCTTTGACATGACACTGACCCTGTCCGGCGTGGCGGGCATCATCCTGTCCATCGGCATGGCGGTAGACGCAAATGTGATTATATTTGCACGTATTCGCGAGGAGCTGGCTACGGGCAAGACCGTGCGCAATGCCATAAAAATCGGTTTTGACAAGGCGCTCTCCGCCATCATCGACGGCAACATCACCACCCTGATTGCCGCAGGCGTGCTGCTCCTGCTGGGCCCCGGCACGGTGAAGGGCTTCGCGCAGACCCTGGCGCTGGGCATCGTGCTCTCCATGTTCACGGCTTTGGTGGTGACCAGATATCTGCTTTACGCTTTTTATGCCCTGGGGCTGAAGAGCGAGAAGCTGTACGGTGTGGGCAAGGAGCACAAGCCTCTGGCCATTCTTTCTAAGAAAGGCATCTTCTTCGTCGCCTCTCTGGCGGTGATTGCGGCCGGATTCATCGTCATGGGCGTGCACAAGGCATCCTCCGGGGATGCCCTGAACTACAGCCTGGAGTTCAAGGGCGGCACGGCCACTACGGTGACGTTCTCCGAGGCCATGACATTGGAGAAGGCCAATGCGGACGTGGCTCCCCTGATCGAGGAGATCACGGGAAGCGCGGTGCAGATACAGACCGTGCAGGACTCCAATGAGGTCATCTTCAAGACCAGCTCTCTGGACGTGGAGCAGAGGGAGGCCCTGAACGAAATGTTCGTGGACAAGTTCGGGGTGGAGGAGAAGTTGATCACCTCCGAGACCATCAGCTCGGTGATCAGTGACGAGATGAAGTCCGACACCGTGATCGCGGTGGCGGTGGCCATCTTCTTCATGCTGATCTACATCCGCATCCGGTTCAAGGATATCCGGTTCGGCTTAAGCAGCATCATCGCGCTGCTCCATGACGTGCTGGTGGTGCTGGCGTTCTACGCTGTGGCAAGGGTCTCCGTGAGCAACACTTTCGTGGCCTGTATGCTGACCATTGTGGGTTACTCCATCAATGCCACCATCGTCATCTTCGACCGCATCCGCGAGAACATGGCGACCATGACCCATAAGGACGACCTGAAGGACGTGGTGGACCAGAGCATCACGCAGACCATGTCCAGGAGCATCTTCACCTCCCTGACCACGTTCATCATGGTGGCGGTGCTGTACGTGCTGGGCGTCACCAGCATCCGGGACTTCGCGCTGCCTTTGATGGTGGGCATCGTCTGCGGCGCATACTCCTCCATCTGCCTGGCGGGGAGCCTGTGGTATGTGTTCCGGCAGAAATTCGTTCCGAAGAAAGAGAAATAAGAGAAGAATCATGGTGGAAGGGGCTGTTTCGGCAGCCCCTTTTTGCAGAGTATGCGCAGAGCCGCACGCCGCGCTTTGGATTTTTGCGGACAGATGAGAGATAGGATAGGAGATACCATGGCAGAGAAAAAAGGGAAGAGGTTGAACCTGTACACAAAGGATTATGTGGTGTTCGATTTGGAGACCACAGGGCTGAGCCCTGAGACGGATGAGATCATAGAGATTTCCGGCATACGGGTGCGGGATGGAAAGGCGGTGGAGGAGTTCTCCACTTTGGTGAACCCGGGCAGGCCCATTCCCTATGCGGCCTCAAGGGTCAACGGGATTACGGACAGCATGGTGCGGGACGCGCCGGCCCTGCAGGATGCGCTGGAGAGGTTCCTGGCTTTTGCGGGGGAAGACGTGCTCGTAGGCCACAATATACATACCTTTGACATGCTTTTCCTTTATAACGGCGCTGCCCGGGTGCTGAGGCGGGCGGTGCCCAACGACTATGTGGACACGCTGTATCTGGCCAGGAACTGCCTGCCCGGGCAGTACCGATACAGGCTGACGGATCTGGCGGCGCGCTTCGGGATAGATACCCAGGGGGCGCATCGGGCCCTGAAGGACTGCGCCATGAACCAGCAGTGCTATGAGCGCATGGGCAGGATCCTGGAGAGCAGGGCCCAGGGCATCAAGGGAGATGACGCGGGGGGCAGGGACGGCGCTTTGGACTGCAGAGGAAGCGCCCCGGGCGGCGCGGGCAGTGCGCCCGGCGGCAGGGGGATGCAGGGCGCGGCATCGGGTGAGGCCTGCCCGGACTGCGGCAGCGTCCTGGTGAAGCGCAGGGGGAGGTTCGGAGAGTTCTGGGGCTGCAGCGCCTTTCCCCGGTGCAGGTATACCCGGAACGCGTGAGGACTATGCCGGAGTTCCTGTTGTTTTATCAAAATATTAGATTTTCTTTATAGAAATACGGAAGGATTCTGATACTATAGAGGAAGAGGAAAAGGAAGAAACAGGAACGCAGTTCATTCGCGGCAGAGAGGTGTAGGATGGGAACCGTACTGGATTATCTGGAGAAATATGGGAAGTATAGCTTTGAGGAGATGCCTATGACGGAGGTGGACAGCCTGGCCCTGTGCCAGCTGGCCTACCTGAAGTTCGACGGGATGGTGCCGGGGCCGGATTCTGATGGAAAGACCGTGGCATCCGACATGCCGGGGCCGGAAAGCGGCGGCCGGATTCAGCGGGAGAGCGGGCCCGGGGGACTGCCGGAGCCTGCGGCTGAAAAGCTGGCGGACAGCCTGCCGGAGCTGTCCGGGGTTACTCTGGATAGCCTGCGGGAGCATCCGGACTACGAAAAGCTCTTCGCGGACGTGCGCTATGAGAAGCCCAATCGGGCACTGTATGAAAGGATGGTCCAGGGAAAGCGCTTCCGGGATCTGCGGCTGAATTATTATGTGAATGTAATAGAAGAACAGTGGGAGACCCAGTTCTCCGCCGTGACATACACCCTGGGGGACGGCACCCATTACGTGGCCTACCGGGGGACGGACGAGACCATCGTAGGGTGGAAGGAGGACTTCAACATGGCATTCCTCTCGCCGGTGCCCGGGCAGGCCATAAGCGTGGAATACCTGAACAGGGTGGCGGAGAAGTTCGGCGGCCCCCTGTTCGTAGGCGGGCATTCCAAGGGCGGGAACCTGGCGGTGTACAGCGCCATGAACTGTGAGCCGGATATCCAGGAGCGGCTCCTGAAAATCTACAGCATGGACGGGCCGGGCTTTCGGCCGGAGGTGCTGAAGGAATGCGATTATGGGAAGATAGCGGACAGGGTGGTGAAGATTCTGCCCACTTCCTCTTTGGTGGGGATGATATTCGAGTCCGGCATGTATTTCCAGGTGGTGAAGAGCAGGACCTTCGGGCTGCTGCAGCATGACCTCTATACTTGGCTGGTGACGGGGAACCATCTGGTGCGGGCGGACCATCTGTATGAGCGCAGGCAGCAGATGGACAATACCCTGAACGAATGGATATTGTCCTTGAACGAACAGCAGCTGCGGACCTTCGTGGACACGCTGTATCAGGTCATCACGGCTTCGGAGGCGGACAATCTGGATCGTGGCGGAACCCGTGTTCGTGGCGGAC
>CAMTBF010000120.1 GCA_947068385.1 uncultured Lachnospiraceae bacterium | reverse complement strand
CGCCGTACCGATACATCCGGTACGATAAGGATTCCCCTCTTACGCTTAACGCGCGTCCACGTACCGACCTACTTAACGGTGACCCACCGCTCTGTTCAACCGGTCTGCTCCAGAGTGTTCCCTATTGTCCTTATTCCTCAAGGGGCGCTCTCAGTCGGTGACGCCTCATTCCTGTCAAGTTCCAAAGGACAGAGTCTCTTTCAACGCTTTACTAGATTAAAATTTTAAAATTCGTTTTACATAGTAGCACACTTTTGTGGAAATTTCAAGGACTTTTTTCTTTTCTGCCAAAATCATAGCTTAGACAACTATTTTCACTATTTTCTTTCCCCCATTCTTTAACCCATCCTGCTCTGCCTCTGATAGAAAAAGATTGTACATCTTTGTCTCGTACAGTCTGTTTGCAATCAAGACTGCATTATCTTTCTCCCTGATAAACCCGAACATGATGCCAATATTAATATTCAGATTATCGATTTCAAAAGTATATCGGACTCCACGGAACAGAATATTACACAGCATATCTTTTACTGCCGGGTATTCCTGCAGTTTTTTCACCATGTCGTCAAACAATGTATTGGGTTCCTTCAAAAATAATCTGACAGCTTCCAGTCCGCCTTCTAATGTCCATGCATCTTTCTTCTCAGGAAAATCTTCTGTTCCGGCTACCCTCTCATCGATCAGCTTGCATATCCGGGATACCATATAAGGATACCCGCCTGTATAATCATAGATATTGGCTCATTGCAGATACATCCATTCCAACCGAATAATCTGCGTCATATTCTGCAAGCATCCCGGCAATATCATTCGGACTGAAACTCAAATCCATATTAAAATCTTCCGCTATATTCCATGGACTGTTATACTTTGTTTCCTCGTTCGAGCGGATTCTTAACTTAAGATTCTTAATATCATAGACACTCGCAAGTATCACCGATTGAAATGTTATATCCACCCCACCCATCCAGGCAAGATATTTGCTCCTCAATAATCCGAGAAATCCAAGAAACACCTGATTATCAGAGTTTTTATCAACCTTATCAATCATCAGTATAATCTTACGGTCACAACCCCTGCACAGATCTGTGATCCGTTCTCCAAAATCATCCATGGCAAAATCATTCGAAATCGGCGCTTCCCATTCCTTAACGAGCTGATCCGGGAACTTCTGTATACGAAGCTGACGTCCCAAACTGCGTTGCAACCCAACGGCCAATGTGTATGGAGACACAAATAATTCGTCCGCCGCCTCAAAACTAATAGACACAACAAAATATTTCTCCTGCAGATATTTTCTCAGTAAAAATATCATCGTTGTCTTTCCATACTGCCTTGCCCTGTTAATTGTAAAATATTTCCCCTTTGCAATATAATCTCTTGCAATCCTCTCCACCCTGTCACTGATATCCACCATATAGTGCCACTCAGGATTGCACGTTCCTGTCACATGGAATTCTTTCATCGCAGCTACCTCCCATACTCCTCCCTGCACAGTCGTTCCATCTCATCATGCACAGCAGACACATTACTCTCATCCGTCATCGCCACAAGCACATCCCCCGTCTGGAGCCTTGTCCGCCCTCTTGGAATGATCTCATCTGATCCGCGCTGGATCGCAACTAACAGACAGTTCCCCGGCCATTCAATCTCACTGACCAACGCCTCCTCAAGCTTCGAACCCTGAAGCACCACATAATTCGACAACACCTTCTGTCCCCGCTCCATTGCCGTCTTCTGTCCCTGCTGCTCTAAGATTCTCTCCAGAAGGCTCTCATAGATTGGCTTTGACCTGAGCAGTGTCGCTACCATATATGCCACAACAGACACAATTGACAGTGTCAACATCTGGCTCATAGATCCGGTCATCTCGAAGATCAATATGATCCCCGTCAGCGGAGCCCGCACGATCGCCGCAAAATATCCCGCCATAGCCAGCACAACAAAGTTATTGATATACATCATATCCAAACCCATATACTGTACGCATACCGTCGCAAATGCCCCTCCGATATAGCCGCCCAATACCAGCAGCGGGAAGAAGATACCGCCCGGCGCTCCTGACCCAAAACAAACTGCCGAGAAGATAAACCTTCCCGCGAAGATAAATAGAACGGTTCCAAGCAACACATCCTCTGTAGTCAGATAATCGAGCAGTGCATGTCCGCTTCCTAAGAACTGCGGCATAGTGAATCCCAGCACCCCCGCGCACAGGAACGGAATCATAAGCTTCTGTGTCACATTCAACCTCTTCGCGCGCCGATACATGAACTGCACCTTAAGCGTAAACCAGTTGTAGAATGCCCCCATCACTCCCAATAGGATTCCAAGTACCACGATCATTCCGTAATACTCCTGGGGCAGCGCCCGAATGATCTCAAACTGAAATACCGACTCCACTCCCATCACCGTAGACGCCATGAAATCTGCTGAAAGTGACGCTGTCATGACCGATATCAGAACCGATACCGAGAAGTTCTTATGCACCTCTTCCAAGGAAAACATCACACCCGCAAGCGGCGCATGGAATGCTGCCGCAAGCCCTGCACTCGCGCCGCAGGTCAGAAGGAATCTCTCCTCCGTCGTTCCGCGGTCCAGTCCCTTGGACACACCTTTTCCTACCATGGCTCCCAACTGGATCGACGGGCCTTCCCGTCCAAGCGCCAACCCGCCAAGCAGGCACAGGAATCCTCCAAAGAACTTAGCCGGAAGTACCCGCCACCACTTCTGGTCAAGCTTCCCTGTCATCTCCCCTTCAAGCTGCGGAATCCCGCTGCCCGAGATCATCGGTTCGTATTTCACCAGCCTGCCTACAAGCCAAGCCAGTAAGATCAGTACCAGAAACCACCCGGCAATCCGAAGCGGATTCTGTCTGCAGAAAGCAAGGATCTGATTCAGCCAATGCCCTGCACACTCCAGGATCATCCGATACAGGACGATCACAAGCCCTGCGATCCCTCCGACCACAAGCCCTTCTCCGATCAGCAACATCTGGAACCGTTCTGCCCGTTTGATCATATTAGACGTATCCTTCTCCATTCTTCTCTCTCCCCATACATTATTCTCTCTATTTCATTATACAGTAAGGGTGGTAATTAGAAAAGTCCCAACACGGCAAACCGCATTGAGACTTTTCATCAGACTTTTCATCATGCCTGTATATCGATATAATCGCCTTTTCCTTCTTCCCCCGGCCCGTTTGCTGTATTATTTTTCGTCGGGTCCTCGGCCTCGGATTCTTTCTTCTTCATCTTCTGTTTCTGCTCTTCCAGCTTCTTGATCTGCTGTTCAAGATTCTTAATTCTCTTCTCCTTCTCTTCGGGGGAGAGCTTCTTATTCTCTTTGACCTTTTTCATCTGATCCTTCAACTCCCGGATCTTCTGATCAATAGACTGTGTATTCGTATTAGGTTCGTTCCTCTGAACATGATCTGCAGAACCAATTCCTGAAACTGACATACATGATCCCTCCTTGCTTTGTAATATGATATCATTATAATTCTTTACTGAGGGATTTCAATAGATTTGTATTGAACGGTTGTTTCATTGTAATGAGATGTCAGTTTCCAAAAAACCTACCTGTGGAATCAAATTAACATTTTTTCTGCCGCTCTAACCCTCTGGCGACAATATAAATCCCCGCCAACATTTCAAAAATAGAAAGTCCAAGCAGAACCCCCGAGACAAAATCTCTGACATTACTTCCGCCGATATTAAAATGAATCGACAGAAATGTAAGCCCTATAACCATCAGAAGTACCCCATACAAAACTATCTTCTGATCCTCAAGCTTCTGCGTCCTTTTAAGTAGTTCAAGAATCTGTGCATCATCATAAATACGGACACTTTTATCTGTTTTTTCTTCCCCGTCCAGTAATTCGGCAACCGTTATTTCCAGTTCCTTGCAAAGCGGATCGATCACACTGTAATCGGGCATACATTTCCCCGTCTCCCATTTGGAGATTGTTTTGTTCGAAACACCCAGACGCTCTGCGAGTACCGCCTGCGTCATATTCTTTTCTTTACGCTTCTTTGTCAGAAAAGCTCCGATCATTATTTGATCCATCTAAAGTCCTCCTTCGAAAAGCATCTTCAAGATACTTCACATTTGTTTTCCTCTATCGTATAACGCCTTTCACCAAAATACTATCCCTTTTGCGGAGAATTAGAGTGGAATTGGAATTTCCGCCCTAATCGGCAACTAATCTATATCTCCCCCTATTATCTCTACCGCCAGAAAAATATGGCGGGGAACTTTGAAAATGTAGGGTATGCCCGGCAAGACAAGGCAGGATTTTATAATATTCTGATGATGGAGGAGAAACAGAGCATTCTGGCCTGCGGAGCCGGCAGCATTTCCAAGCGGGTGTCTGCGGAGCGGGGGATTGAGCGGTGTGAGAATGTGAAGGATGTGGCGCTTTATATAGAAAAAATAGACGAAATGATTGAGAGGAAACGGAAGCTGTTCATGGATTTTTAAGATTTAATACTTTGTAAACGCAGAAAAAGCCAGACAGCAGAACAAACAAGGAGGAAACAAAAATGGCATTGGCAAAAAAGCCCGTAAACGGCATGAAAGATATTTTACCGGAAGAAATGCAGATCCGGGATTATGTGATGAACGTGATCAAAGAAACTTACCGCAGCTTTGGATTTACCCCCATTGAGACGCCTTGTATGGAAAGAGCAAAGAACAGGCCGCAAAACGACTTTTCAGGAAAGAGAGTGAGGAACATGGAGCGAAAATGGAGAGAACAGAAAGAGGACGGCTACATCCTGATCGTGAACGAGGGAGGACAGACCCTGGGCCTGGCCGAGGGCAGCCGCGTAGGAATAATAAACGTAGACGGATTTGCATTCAAAGACTTTCTGGGAACCGGAGAACTGGCACCCTATGAGGACTGGAGGCTCTCCTACGAGGAGCGGGCGAAAGACCTGTCCCAGCGGCTCTCCATTGAGGACATGGCCGGGCTGATGCTCTACAGCGCCCACCAGCTGGTTCCTGCAAAAGGCCCCAGAGCCGCGGCCTTCGGCGGCACCTACGGCGGGAAAGCCTACGAGGAGAGCGGCGCGGCCCCCTGGGAGCTCACAGACCAGCAGAAGGAATTCATCCGAAAGGACAGAGTGCGCCACGTGCTGGTCATGGGGCTGGAGAGCACGGAGACGGCGGTGCGCTGGAACAATAAGCTACAGGCCCTGGCAGAGTCCTGCGGCTTCGGCATCCCGGCCAACAACAGCTCGGACCCCAGGCATGGGGCAGGGTCTTCTGCGGAGTACATGGGCGTCACCGGAGAGCCCATCTCCAAGTGGGCGGGAGGCATCGGCCTGTCCGCCACATTCGACCCCAAGCTGGTAGAGGAATTCGGAGAGATCGCCTCTGCGGAATATCGCGCCCTGGGAATCACCACGGCCCTGTCGCCCCAGATAGACCTGGCCACGGAGCCCAGATGGATGCGCTTCGCGGACACCTTCGGGGAGCACGCCCAGATGACCATCGACATGACAAAGGCCTACTGCGACGGCTTCCAGACCACAAAGGCCTCCGAGGACGGCTGGGGAAAGGACAGCGTCAACACCATGGTAAAGCACTTCCCCGGCGGCGGGATGGGAGAGGCCGGACGGGACGCCCATTACGCCTACGGAAAATATGCTGTCTATCCGGGCGACAATTTCAAGGAGCATCTGCGGCCCTTCACCGAGGGCGCCTTCTCCCTGGAGGGGAAGACGAAAAAGGCCAGCGCCGTGATGCCCTATTACACCATCTCCTACGGAATCGATACGAAATACGGGGAAAATGTAGGCAATTCCTACAGCAGATACCTGATACAGGACCTGCTGCGGGAGGAGCTGGGCTATGAGGGCGTGGTGTGCACCGACTGGGGAATCACCCACGACATGGGAGAGGACGAGGAGACCTTCGCCGGAAAATGCTGGGGCGTAGAGCATCTGACAGAGGGCCAGAGGCATTTCAAGGCGCTGGAGGCAGGCGTGGACCAGTTCGGCGGCAACAATGCGGTGGCGCCTGTGCTGGAGGCCTATGAAATGGCCTGCGACAAATACGGCCAGGCCGCGGCAGACGCCAGATTCCGCCGCTCCGCCTACAGGCTGCTGCTGAACATCTTCCGCACGGGCCTGTTCGAGAACCCTTACCTGAAGCTGGAGGAGTCCCTGGCCACTGTGGGCTGCCCCGCATTCCGGGAAAAGGGCTATCAGTCCCAGCTCAAATCCGTGACCCTGCTGAAAAATAAATCCGGCGTGCTCCCCCTGAAGAAAGGCATAAGGGTCTATGTGCCGGACAGATTCATCAAGTCCTACTTAAGCTTCATGAGCACGCCCACAGAGGACAGGACGGTCACCCCCGCAGGAAAGATGGCGGCTTCGGATTACTTCCAGGTGGTGGACACCCCCGAGGAGGCGGACGCGGCCCTGCTCTTCATCGAGTCCCCGATTTCCGTGGGATACAGCCCGGAAGACCGGAAAGCGGGCGGAAATGGCTATGTGCCCGTGACTTTGCAGTACCGTCCCTACCAGGCCAATGCGGCCAGGGAGGGGAGCATAGCGGGAGGAGACCCTCTGGAGGAGGGCCGGGATCGGGGCTACCGGGGGAAATGGAACCGGGCCGCCAATGAGGCGGATCTGGACCTGGTGCTGGACATGCGCCGGAGGATGGGCGGCAAGCCTGTAGTCACAATAGTGTCATTAAAGACCCCCATGGTCATGGCCGAACTGGAGCCATACACGGACGCGCTGCTGGTGGAGTACGGCGTGAGCCCCCAGGCCGTGCTGGATGTGCTGACAGGGCGCTTCGCGCCCCAGGGACTGCTGCCGGTGCAGCTGCCAAAGGACATGGAGACGGTGGAACGCCAGAGGGAGGATGTGCCCTTCGACATGGAGTGCTATCAGGATGAAGAGGGCCATGTGTACGATTTCGGATTCGGAATGGACTACAATGGGACAATAGAAGACGAGAGAGTCCACAGATATGGGATTGACAGGAATGGGCATACTCACCAGGGATAATGCCTGCCACCAATCCATGGCATCTGCCGTTGGTAGGCTGGACGGCATGGCAAGCATTGGCGACCGAGAGCATTGAATACTGAAATAGCATCCAGGAGACATCGCGGAAAAGGAATCGGGAAGAGCATCATGGCAGTACAGGGAGAGACAAGGGAAAAAACAAGAATCAATATACGGGAGCCCAGACATTACCGGGTGGTCATGCACAATGACGACTTCACCCCCATGGATTTCGTGGTGGATATTTTGATCGATATCTTCCATAAATCCGTGCCGGAGGCGGAGAGATTGATGCTGATGGTGCATGAAAGCGGCCGTGCCGCAGTGGGGAGCTATCCTTACGACATCGCGGTGACGAAGGTGCAGACGGCGTTGGGCCGGGCACGGGAACAGGGCCATCCTTTCCGGATGACGGTGGAGGAGACGTGAACATGTACGTATCGAGGGAAGTGGCGGAGGTCATCGACAGGGCTTTTTCTCTGGCGAAGAACGCCCGCTTTGAATATGTGACGCCGGAGCTGGCTCTGTATGCGGCCTGTGAGAACCAGGTGTTCGCCAGGGCTTTTGAGAGCTGCGGCGGGAATCGGAAAAGGCTGGACAGGGATCTGCGCGGCTACCTGGAGGAATATATGGAGCAGACCGCGGGGCCCGAGGATGAGCCCCAGCTCTCCCAGGGCATGGGATATGTGCTGGCCCAGGGGTGGGAGGCTGCCCAGAACGGCGATAAGCCCATGATGGAGCTGTCCCACCTGATTTCCGCCATGTATGGGCTGGGGGAGAGCTATGCGGTCTACTATATGAGGCTCCAGGGAGTGGAGCGGGTGGATCTGCTGCAGGAAATGACCATCGCCTATGAGGAAGAGGCGCGGAAGGGCAGACAGGGCAGGACTGCCCGCAGGAAAAAGGGGCACCAGGCGAACCCTGCAGAATCGGGCAGGAGAGCGCAGGAGTCCGCCCGCCCGTGGGACGGGAAGGCAGGGGATGGGGACATAGCCGGATCGGATGGCTACACGGAATCCGGGGAGAAAAGCTCAGGTGGGTTGAACCAGGGCGCAGGTTCCAGGGAAGAAGACCTAGCCGGATCGGATGGTGACGCGGACTTCAGGCCGGAAAGCTCTGGCAGAAGACCAGGCTCCAAGGAGGAAGACCGGCGGATAGATGACGAGGATGCCTGGGATGAGGGCGACTGGGAGAGCATGGACGACGAGGAGGATGAGGATGATGAGACCTTGGCGGAGGACGCCTTCTGGCGGCAGTACGCCACCTGCCTCAATGAAGAGCTGAAAGGAAGGAACCCCCTGATCGGCCGGGAGCAGGAGCTGGAGCGCACCATGCAGATTCTCTGCCGCAAGGACAAGAACAACCCCCTGCACATCGGCGAGCCCGGCGTAGGCAAGACTGCCATCACCTACGGCCTGGCCCGGCTGCTGGAGGAGGGAAAGGTGCCGGAGCCGCTGCGCGGCGCGAAAATCTTTGCGCTGGATCTGGGAAGCCTGCTGGCGGGCACCCAGTACCGGGGGGATTTCGAGAAGCGCTTCAAGCGCGTCATGGACAGCATCGCCCAGGAGGAGCGGGCAATCGTCTACATCGATGAAATTCACAACATCGTAGGCGCCGGAGCGGTGAACGGCGGGAGCTTCGACATCTCCAACATGCTCAAGCCCTACCTGGCCC
>CAMTBF010000119.1 GCA_947068385.1 uncultured Lachnospiraceae bacterium | reverse complement strand
GGGCATATCTTCATAGTCTATGTTTCCCTTCTGCTCAAATGCCCTGAGAAGATAGTAAAGATAATAGCTCTCTTCCTTCTCACTGTCTGAATACAGATTACACCGGTTGCAATCTCCACATACCATGGCTCCCGCCATTTGAAGCGCCGCCAGTCCATCCTCTCTGCTTAAATTTCTCCCTGTTGCCATTCCTTCATCAAAAGTTTTGGCCAGCTCTTCCAGGGAACCAGCCATATCGCTTAATTTTCTTGCCGTATATATATGGATGTTAGCCATATCTTTTTGAACAAATTTCCGCTCAAACACAAAAATCCCTCCCGACTTTGCATAAAGGTCCACATCCATTATACATTGTCAAAAGGGAAATATTTGTCAGAATCACAGAGCTTGTCTCAAAAATTATTCGACAAGCTTCCTTCTTATTCAGTCGGTTTTAATAGAATTTCATCTGGATTAACTAATCCCAGTTTTTCCTTGGCAACCTTTTCTATATATTGTTTTGTCTGAACATAAACTCTCTGTTCCTCCAGTCTGGCTGCTCTCTGCTTCTCCTCATCCACTTGTTTTCTCAAGCTCTCTTCTCTCGCCTGATATTCTAAGTCCTTTTCTTTTAAAGAGGAGCTCCGCATATTCACGACAAAAGCCATACTGCCCACCACAAACGTGACGCCCAGCAATGCCAAACGATTTCCTAAATGCTCTCTTCTTTTTCTTTTGGACTTTCTAGCGTCTTTCATCTTTTCACCTGATTTGCTTTCTGCCTGCGTCTTTTAAATTTCATTTTAAAATATTCCTGCCCCTTTTTCAAGTACTTTAATACTCTTTGACTTACCAGATACTGGTAAACCGCCATCCCTGCCAGAGTTCCGACGATTGCATAAGCCCGCAGACTCCCATCATTTTGTTTATACAGAAGATCAAACGTAACCACAGCACAGTAGATCCAATATCCAAAATCCTCAACCCCTGTCCAAAACGTATTATGTTTTACAAACATCCGAAGGATGCGAAAAAAATCGTAGAGAACCATGAGTCCCACGCCGGTGCCTATGCTTAAAATCGCCAAATGCACCTCATACTGAATCGCTTCTTTCATTATATAGCGCATAACTGTACTCCTTTTCGAATGTCTTGATTCCTAATGAAATCTGCTATTGTAATCTACCGAAATCTACAATCGACACAGCACAGTTGCGACTGTCAGCAAGTTCCTTTCCCCTCAGCACAATCTGCCAACAGTTTCCGTCAACTGTACTGAGTGGTTATCTCGGACGCGGTCTTGGATATGTCTCATGATAAGGTCTCACCTCCTCCCTAAAAGCTCAAGCCCCGTCTTCCCCGGGCTTTCCCAAAAGCTCCCCCAGAAGCCCCGCCATGGTCCTGCCGCTTACGGGATGACGGAAATACGGCGCGATCTCCGCCATGGGCTTTAAGACGAACGCCCTGTTCTCCAGATCCACATGGGGAATCGCCAGATCCTCGCTCTCGTAGCAGAGCCTGTCATAGAACAGGATGTCCAGATCCAGCGTCCTGGGGCCCCAGCGCACCGTCCGCTTCCTGCCTTCCGCGTCCTCCACCTGGTGGAGGGCCTCCAGCAGCTCCTCCGGCCCTAAAAGCGTCTCGATCTCCAGCGCGCCGTTGAGGAAGTCCTCCTGCTCCACCCCGCCGTAGGGCTTGGTGACGATCATTTCGGACACCTTTTTCAGCACGATCAAAGGATGCACCTTCAGGGCAAGGATGCCGCTCAGGATATGGCTCTTCCTGTCCCCCAGGTTGGAGCCCACGGCGATGTATGCCCTGTGCCAGCCCCTGCTCACCTTGACGGACACGTTTTCAAAAGGCAGGCGGATGGGGGCGTGGGGCTTGCAGATCTCCAGCTCCAGGGCCGCAAGGACGCCGAACTCCAAAAGCAGCGCCTGGCTCAGCCGCTCCGCCACCGCCTCCAGCAGCAGGCAGGTGTTCTCCTGCATCCAGTCCGTGATGAAATGGCATACCGTCCCGTAATTTATGGTGCGCTCCAGGGCATCCTCGCTCCCCGCCCGGCGCACATCCGTATACAATACCGCATTTACGTAGAAATACTGACCGTTCTTCGTCTCCTCCTGGTATACGCCGTGGTGGGCGAAGACCTCCAGCCCCTCGATCCGTATCTCATCCTTTGCCCATTCTGAATACATATCTCCTCCTCAACTCCCTCATCCGATGCGGCGGGAATGCCCTCGCCGGGGCAGCCCCCTGGCCGGTCAGGCCCGGGGCCAGACGGCCTCCGCCATCCGCACCGCCCTGACATTCTCCTTCACGTCATGCACCCTGACGAACATGGCCCCATGACAGACTGCGGCCACGGTGGTCACCAATGTCCCCTCCAGCCTCTGATCCGCGGGCAGGTCCAAAGTCAGCCCTATGACGGATTTCCGGCTGCAGCCCAGAAGCAGCGGGCAGCCCAAAGCCCCCAGCGCGTCCATGCGGCGGATGATCTCCAGGTTCTGTTCATAGCTTTTGGCGAAGCCTACCCCGGGATCCAGGATGATCCTCTCCCTGGGGATGCCCGCCTCTGCCGCCAGCCCCAGGGTCTCCTCCAGATCCCTCACCACGTCGCTTACGAAATCCCGATAATCCGTATCCCTCCTGTTGTGCATCAGGCAGCAGGGCAGGCCGCTGGCCGCGATGACCCGGGCCATTGCGCTTCCCCCTTCTCCGGCCGCCCCAGCCTCCGGCATGTCCATCCCTTTCTCGAACCAGTGGCCATATTTCAGGCCCCAGACGTCGTTGATCAGATCCGCTCCCGCCGCGATTCCCGCCGATGCCACCCGGGACTTGTAAGTATCCAGGGACACAGGCACGTCGAAAGCGGCCTTTACCGCCTCGATTATGGGGACCACCCTGGCGATCTCCTCCTCCTCCGGCACGAACGTGTGGCCGGGGCGGGTGGACTCCCCTCCGATGTCGATGATGTCCGCCCCCTCCGCCAGCATCTCCTCCACATGGCGCAGGGCCCTGTCCCTGTCATTCCACTTCCCTCCGTCCGAGAAGGAGTCCGGGGTCACGTTCAGGATGCCCATTACGTATGTGTGTCCTTTGGTCTGGAATTCTCTGTTTCCTATCTTCAAGCTTTTGTCCGCCTTTCCTCGTCTGTCTCTTTCTATCTCTTTCTATCTCATTCCGTCTCTTCCCGCGCTTTCCGCCATGCCCGTACCATTAACTACATCCGCAGCATCCGGAAGAACCGCTCCTGCAGCGCGTCGTCCTCCTGGAACACCCCCCTGGCCGCCACAGTCACCGTCCTGCTGCCCGGCTTCTTCACCCCCCGCATGGTCATGCACATATGCTCCGCCTCCAGCATCACCATCACCCCCCGGGGGGAGAGATGCTCCATGATGGCATTCGCGATCTGCCCCGTCATCTGCTCCTGGATCTGGAGCCTCCTGGCGTAGATCTCCACCGTCCTGGCCAGCTTGCTCAGGCCCAGCACCTTGCCCTCCGGGACATAAGCGATATGCGCCCTGCCGTAAAAGGGCAGCATATGGTGCTCGCACATGGAATGGAAGACGATATCCTTCTCCAGTATCATTTCCCGGGCAGGAGCGCCGCCCTCCAAAGCCCTGTCCTCCATGGAGAATACCCTGGACAGCGGTTCCGCCGCGTCCGCATCCATGCCGGAGAACAGCTCCCCATACATCCTGGCCACTCTGTCCGGCGTCTCGCGCAATCCCTCCCTGTCTGGATCCTCCCCGATTCCCTCCAGCAGGAGCCGGACCGCCTCTTTGATTTTGCCCTCGTCTATCATTTCTATCCATCCCTCCCCGCACTGGCCGTCCCTGCCAATGCAAAACCCTCACTCAAAATGGAACATCCTGTAATTTGCCGACTGTGGATCGTCATGCGCGCCTATCATGAACTCCGTATAGCATATCAAGACCGTATCGTAATCCCCCGCAGCGATATATTCCCTCAAGCTTCCCTCAAAATGGCGCAGCGCCAGCACATTCACCTCGGAGACGCCCAATGAGAGGAACGGAACCAGCACATGATCATAGGAGTCTCCCAGTACAAGTATCTTCCCATAGGGGGCATTGTGGTTCACCACATCCGCCATCGTATAGGAATAGTGCCAGCTAGGCGCGTCATACACATCCAGATCCATATCATACATGCTCTCGTCTATGTAGTCGTCAAAGCTCCCCTTCCGGAAACCCTCCGGTATTTTGAAGGAAATGTCCGTCTCGAACCCGGGCTTGATCTCGCTGAAGTCGTCCAGCCCCACGTAGCTTGCCCCCACGACCCTTCCCTGTTCCCCGAGCCAGCAGGCCTCCCAGTCCGTAAAGGTATAATGGGATTCGTCATAGATGGAAAGGTCTATGTCGTAGCCGCACCATTCGTTCAGGCCTGCCGCTATCTTTCCCGCTGCCCACAGGCCGCTCCAGGTCTTCCAATGGTGGTCAGTGCGGTAGAACATGTCATAGATGTCCAGCCCGTCCTCCAGGATCTTGTCCCGTAAATCAATCACATCGACCCCCGCCGCGGCTATCCGCCGCAGCAGCAGATCGGCATTCCGGTTTCCATAGCTCTCTATCCCGAAAGCGACTCTGAACAGATCGTCGTCCAGATACTTTATGGGCTTATTGACATATATGAGGAGATCCTGTCCTTCAAGAATTATCTGGATGAAAAGGGGATCCATCTCATATTCGTAAGCCGTGGATGTAGGCCCATAGGCAGTGACTATATATCCGTCTTCCGTCACATATATGCCTATGCCGCTGTAGTATCCCTGCATCTTCAGCCTGTTCGCCATGGCTCCGTTGAGCTCTATCAGCATGGGCTGCTGCTTCAGGGACGCGGCGTATTTCGTCTCCAGGACGTCCATGGTCACGAAGCTTTCCTCATCCGGCATCGCGGCGGCTTCCACAGGCCCCCCAGCCGCCTGCTGCCTCAGATATCCGCAGATTTCCCCCAGCATGGCGTAGGAATCGCTGCTGACGCAGAACACGGCCAGCATCAGCAGGAACAACATGGCCAGCATCTTCTTCCCATACCCTGTAACCGTCATATGTAAGCCTCCTAGAAGTTCGCATATGCGAACGGATTGTTCCTTCCCGCCACCACAAAGGATACCGCCCAGACCAGCAGGAATCCATTGGCCAGCACCACCGCCACCTCCCACGCCGCTCTGGATGCCCTCCACCGCGCCAGGCGCTTTTCCAGCCATGGCACAATGGGAAAGCAGAGCATGATCGCCGCCAGGATGAACGCCAGATAGTCCTTAAGCAGGAACAATGCCCTGGCGTCCGCCAACGGGTCAGCCGCACAGTACAGCATGCTCCTGACATACCGCAGCCCTGCCCGCAGCCCTTCCGCCCGGAAGATGACCCACTGGAAATTGATGAACAGCAGCGCCGCCACACGGTACAGGTGCTTTCCGGCCTTTGACCTGAACCTTTCCGGCCATCCCGTCAGCTTCTCAAACCAGATCGCCAGGAAATATCCCAGCCCCCAGAACAGGAAGTTCCAGCTGGCCCCATGCCATAATCCGGTCAGCGCCCACACCACAAAAAGGTTCATGCAACAGCGGCTCCGCTTTTTTGCCCGGGAGCCTCCCAGCGGTATGTATACATAATCCCGGAACCATGCCCCCAGCGTGATATGCCATCTCCTCCAGAACTGGGACACGGATTCCGTCATATAGGGATAGCGGAAATTTTCCGGGCAGCGGTATCCCAGCATCATGCTCACCCCGATCGCCATGTCCGAATAGCCTGAAAAATCGAAGTACAGCTGCAGCGAATAGCACACCGCCCCCAGCCAGGCATATGCCATGGACATACGGGCACCCGCCGCGAAGGTCTCCGAGGTAATGTTGGACAGCGTGTTCGCCAGCAGTATCTTCTTGTTGAAGCCCGTGATGAACCTGTAGCATCCCTCCGAAAAGCCCTCCGTCTTCCGGAAGCCTGGCGTCCCCCCGTCCGTCTGCATGTCGCCGTACCTCGCCAGAGGCCCTGACTGTATCTGGGGGAAGAACAGCAGATACAGCGCCGCGCTTGCCATGTTTCCCCGGGTGGAAATGCCGCCATGGTAGATGTCCGCCAGATAGGATATGGCCCTGAATGTCAAAAACGAAAGCCCCATGGGCAGGATCAGGTTCTTCAGGACCACGTCCGCGCCTGTCAGGCGTCCCACCGTCAGCAGCAGGAAATCCGTGTACTTGTAGTACAGCAGGATGGAGACATTGTAGAGCACCCCTATCCCCAGGATTCCCTTCTTCAGCAGCGTCCGTTCCCGCTGCACGTCCATGGCCCGGCCCAGCAGGATATTTATCCCCACGGATATCAGTACCAGCGCAAGATGCGAAAAGGATCCACAGGCATAGAACAGGACGCTCAGCGCTATCAGAACATATTTCCGGAGCCTTTCCCTGCAGATATAGTACAATAATAATGATACAGGCAGGAATAGGAACAGGAACAGAATATCCGTATATTCCATCTGGTGTACCTCCGCTTCGCGTCAATGCCCGACGATCTCCATCATCCTCCCCAGATAGGACAGGGAGCCGAAGGCGACGATGACGTCCTCCTTATCCGCCAGGAGCCGGGCCATCTCCACCGCCTCCTCCAGGCTGTCCGCCGCGGTCACCTTATCGTGCACCTGCGCCACCGCGGCGGCCAGCTCGTAGGCCGGCATGGCCCTCGGGTTCCCCGGGGGCGTCACCGTGATGATCTGGTCGGCCAGGCTGTGGGTCAGCCCGATCACCTTCCCATATTCCTTGTCCCGCAGCATCCCCATGATATAGAGGATCCTCCTGCCGGGGAAGCAGGCCTCCAGGGACCTGGCAAGCTTTTCGGCGGCGTCCTCATTGTGGGCCCCGTCCAGGATGAAATAGGGCTTCCTGCCCGCTACCGTGAAGCGCCCGGGCCAACGGGCCTGGGCCATGCCCTCCCGGAGCTTCTCCTCCTTCACAGGGAATCCAAGCCCTTCAAGCGCTTTCAGCGCCTCCAGGGCCGTCACCGCGTTCTCTATCTGGTACTGCCCCGCCAGGGCGATCTCCAGCCTCTTCCATTCCTTATAGTCGAACCTCTGCTTCTCCAGGCCCAGGCGCACATGCTCCGCTGCCCTCCCGTCGGCCACCGTCAGAGGGCATCCCTCATCGGCAGCCTTCCCGGCGATCGCCTCCATGACCTCCGGTGCCTGGGCCGCGGTCACTACATGGCAGCCCCGCTTGATGATGCCCGCTTTCTGGGCGGCGATCTCCGGCAGGGTCTTCCCCAGGAATCCCATATGGTCCGCGCTGATGGAGGTCAGCACCGCCACGCAGGTGCCCTCCACAATGTTAGTTGCATCTAACAATCCGCCCATCCCTGTCTCCAGCACCACGATATCGCATTTCTTCTCCCGGAAGTACAGGAACGCCATGGCCGTCTTCACCTCAAAGGGCGTGGGATGGGGCAGCCCTTCCGCGGCCATTTCGTCGCACACGGCCTTTATCCGCTCCATATGCCGCCCCACAGCCGCCTTCGGGATGAAGCGTCCGTTTACCTGGATCTCCTCCCGGTCGTCCGTCACGGCGGGGGAGGTGTACTTCCCCACCCGGTATCCGCCCTGCTGCAGCACGGCCGCCACATAGGCGCACACGGAGCCCTTGCCGTTGGTGCCCGCCACATGGACGTACCGCAGCCCCTTCTGGGGATTGCCCAACCGCCCCACCAACTGCCGGATGCCGTCCAAGCCCGGCGAGATGCCGTACCTCCCTATCTGCTGCATATAGTCCAGCGCTTCCTTATAGTCCATCTGCCACTCGTCCCCTTTTCCCGAATATTTTCTCCCCTTCCAAGGCATACTGATACGGACACTCATACGCAGCGAACCCAAAAGGAGCATCCCACATGAAACAATGTCTGACGAATTTTGCGAAGAACTTCCTCAAATGCGGCCTGATCGGCTGGTGCCTGGAGATCCTCTTCACTTCCATGGACGCCCTGCGCCGCCGGGACATGACTTTAAAGGGGCACACCTCGCTCTGGATGTTCCCCATCTATGGCAGCGCCGCCCTCCTGTCCCCTGTCAGCCGCCTGCTCCGGGGGAAATCCACCCTGGCCAGGGGCCTGGCCTATATGGGGATGATCTTCTCCATGGAATACCTCTCCGGCCTCCTGCTGTCACGCCGCAAGGCATGTCCCTGGGACTACAGGCGCAGCCGCTGGAACATCGGGCGTGTCATCCGCCTGGACTTCGCCCCCTACTGGTTCTGCGTGGGGCTGCTCTATGAACAGCTGCTCTCCGGCGGCCAGCCGAAGGCAGATCAGTAGCCTTCCCTGTCCTTCCCCTGCGCAATGCGGCAGGCTGCCCGGCGCATCCTGTGCCGGGATGCGCGCCGCTCAGTCGTCCATGTCATCCATGTCGTCCACACCGTCCGACCCGATGTCCAGCATGTTCACCGTGCGCCTCTTCAGCCTGGCCTCCTCGGATTCCCTCAGGATGAAATCCTTGATCTCCCTGGAATGCTTGATGTGCTGCAGCACAAGCTGCGGATGGGTGGTGTCGCCCGTATAGCAGATCACCGTGCCCAGCCCGAACAGCTTCTCCCCCAGGCTGGCGCTGTGGGTCACGTCCTGCACTTTGTACATGTAGCAGTCGTTCTCCACCGTCCGGAAGAACCCCTCCGCCACCGTGATCATGTCCTCTTTCACCGTATACTTTGTAAAGGTAAAGGGAAGCCCTAGAAACATCCATCTCTTTCTTTCTACATATTCCATCCTGCGTACCTTCCTTTCCTGTCCCGCATCCGACAAAATCCCCTGCGGGCCCCTCCTCAATTAGTATAGAGGATTTTTTTCCAAAATACAACCGTTAAAACTTGAAACTCTTCTCCGGACATGGTATCATGGGAAAAAGGCATTACAATTTACAGTTTAACCCGACTGCAGACTGCCAGCCAGGTACT
>CAMTBF010000118.1 GCA_947068385.1 uncultured Lachnospiraceae bacterium | reverse complement strand
GGGGAGATCCGGCGGACTTTTCCACGGAGCATGCCTCCGGCTCCACCTCCCAGGCGGCGAATATCATGGAGGCGGTGGGATGGGGCGTGAAGCTCCTGATGATCGACGAGGACAAGTCCGCCACCAATTTCATGATTCAGGATGCCGTCATGAAGGACTTGATTGAAAAGGAGCCCATCACGCCCTTCGTGGAGCGGGTGCGGGAGCTGGCAGGGAGGCTTGGCGTGTCCACCATACTGGTGATCGGGGGCAGCAGCGAATACCTCCAGGCGGCGGATCGGATCTATATGATGCGGGATTACTGCATCGGACAGGTGACGGAGGCGGCGAAGGCGCTGCAGCGTAAGTTTGCCCTTGGGGCAGGTGAAGGGAAAACTGCCAAGGATCGCGCGGAAGAAGCAGAAGAGAACCAAGGCCGTACCGGAGAGCGGATTCGTCAGATAGGAGACGGGGTAGGGCCGGAGCGCCAGCCTCTGGAACCGGCGGACTTCAGCTTCCGGGACGAAATCGACGCCGCCCGCCTGAGCACCCGCCCGGAGGGCTCTGCCTCGGAGGTGCTGAAGGTGTCCGATTTAGGCTTCCTGATCCTGGGGGAGGAGCAGATAGACATCCGCATGCTCCACGACATCGCTACCATCCCTCAGCTCAACGCCATCGCCTTTCTGGTGCGGAAGCTGATCAACCAGGTGAATCCCCTGGAGCGCTTCCGGAAGTTCTCGCCGGAGGGGCAGGCCGGGGGAGCCGTAGAAGGGCCGGAAGTTCAGCCTGGCGCAGTGCCGCCCCGGTGGATCTGCAGGGAGCGGGAGGTGGAGCGATTGCTTGCGGAAATCCGGGAGGCGGGGCTGGAATCCGCCTATTCCCCGTACTTCACCGAATGCTCCAGGTGGATGGACATGCCCAGGAAGTACGAGATCCTGGCGGTGCTGAGCCGGATGCGGCTGCGGGCGTGATCTTCCGGCAAAAGGGATTCTGTAGAAATTCTGTAAAACTACTGCGATAGTATTGACGGCGGCCTACTATTGTGATAGTATGGAAGCATGAAACTATTGCAGTAGTATAGCGGGACGGAAAGGAGCGGATCTGACATGAAATTATTCGACTCGGAGCTGAAGGTGATGGCCGTGCTCTGGCGGGAGGGGGACACCACGGCCAGGCGCATCGCGGATATCCTGGGCGAAGAAACCGGCTGGAATGTGAACACCACCTATACGGTAATCAAGAAATGTGTCAAAAAGGGCGCCATCGAGCGCAGGGAGCCGGGCTTCCTGTGCCACGCGCTGATTTCCAAGGCCCAGGTGCAGGCCTCGGAGACGGACGAGCTGATCGACAGGATCTACGATGGGTCGGCGGACATGCTGTTCGCCTCCCTGCTGAGCCGAAAGGCCCTTTCCGGGGAGCAGATTGAGAGACTGAAGAGGATTGTGGAGGAGGGGAAGTAGGGGATGGTTGCGGGAGTGGTTCAGAGGAGCTTTTACGGAGGCGTATTGATATTGGTCATCATCGCGGTGCGGATCCTGTGGCTGGACAGGCTGCCCAAGAGGACGTTCCCTGTCCTCTGGAGCCTGGCGCTGGCCCGGCTGCTGCTGCCGTTCTCCTTCCCCTCCGTGTTCAGCCTGTACACCTTCCTGCAGAGGGCCCAGCGTCAGGCGGCACAGGAGCAGTACACGGGCAGGATGTGGGAGGGCGTGACGCTCACGGGCAGCCGGCCCGCGTGGACGGTAGTGCAGGATCTGGCCCTGGGACAGGAACCGGCAGCCCTGGCGGAAGAGGGCGGGATGCGGCTGCTCGGGGCGGTCTGGTGCGCGGGGGCCCTGGCTTTGGCCGTATTCTTCGCGGCGGCATATGCCCGCAGCCTGTGGCAGTTCCGTCTGGCCGTGCCTGTGGAGGACGGACGGGTGCGGCAGTGGCTGGACAGGTGCGCGGGAGGCCGGATCGGCCGGATCGCGGTGAGGCAGTCGGACAGAATCCTGGCACCGCTGACATACGGCTGCCTGCGCCCTGTGATCCTGCTTCCCGGAAGGGCGCTGGAGGGCGGCGGACAGGAGCTGAGATATATCCTGCAGCATGAGTTCGTGCACATCCGCCATCACGACGCGGCGCTGAAGCTGGCCATGGTGGCGGCGCTGTGCCTCCACTGGTTCAATCCGCTGGCGTGGGCCATGTGCAGGCTCATGAACCGGGACCTGGAGCTGGCCTGTGACGAGGGCGTGCTGCGCCGCTTCGGCGAGGAGGCCAGGGCGGGATATGCCATGACGCTGATCGGCATGGAGGAGAAGAAGCACGTATTGCTGCCCCTGTACAACGGATTCAGCAAGAACGCCATTGAGGAGAGGGTCAGCCTGATCATGAGATATAAGAAGATAAAGCATGGGGCTGTCATGGCGTCCATGGCGCTGGTAGTGTGCATGGCGCTGGTGTTCGCCACCTCGGCCAGGACGGCCCAGGCCACAGAGGGCCTGGCACAGGGCCCGGAGAGCGGCGGGGACAGTCAGGCTTATGGGAGCGGCAGGGAGGATCTGCCTTTTGGAAGCGGCGCGGAGAGCCTGCCCATGGATCCGCCTTCGGGCATGGCGGCAGCAGATGATTGGGGAGAAGATGCCGATGTAATCAATGCGGCCACATCCGGGGAAGGCTCCGGCAGGGAAGCGCAGAGCCTGTCGGAGGATGGGCGCAAGCTGGAACAGCTGGCATTGTCCTTCTGGGAGGCCTATCTGGCAGGAGACGCGGCGGAGCTGGCGCAGTACCTGGCGGCGGGTTACGCGGGGGACGTGGAGACATTCCCGGACGGCGTGGACGGCCATGTGGCGGCGCAGGCACAGCTTTTGGCCGTAAAGGGGACGGACGGTGGCGGCTCATTAGAAGAAGACGATATTGTAATCTCCATAGAGTTCTGCCCGGCGGCGGATGAGGACTATCTGGAGTACCTGACCATATCGGCGGTGAAGGAGGGGGACGGCTGGAAGGTGATCGGCTACGGCCTGGAGCTATAGGCCCGCCGCGGGATGGAACAGGTTAAAATTTGTCTAAAAAAAGGTATAAAATACTGTATAGAATGGAAAACTTATATAATTGTATTTTTCCGAATATCATGATATCATAGGAATGTGGTTATGTGGCAGGTACATTTTTATGAGGACAATGATATGAGAATAGAACGAGTAGATGAAAAGACGGTAAAGTGCTTCCTGTCCAATGAAGAACTGGAAGAGTATGAAATCGACTACAAGGATTTCGTCCTTCGCAGCGATAAAGCCAGGGAAGTGGTGCAGGAGATCATCGAACAGGCCGCGGAGGAGGTGGGCTACAAGCCTCCCAAATTCGCCTTTGACCTGCAGATCATGATGCTGCCGGATCAGGGGCTGATACTGACCTTCTCCGACAGGGATCCGGAGATCAAGGAGAGCGACCAGTTCATCGAATGCCTCAAGGAGATGAAGCGGATCCTCCAGAGGACAAGGGAGAAGATAGGCGGAGGCAGCGTGAGCTCCGGGGAGAGCAATGCGGAAGGCGGGGCGAATGCGCCCTCGGGCGCAGGGGAGGCGGAGGGCAAGCAGGCGCAGCAGCAGGTGAGCCGGCCCAGCTTCGCGGTGTTCGCCTTTTCAGAGCTGGGCCGGATCATAGAGTTCGCCGCCATGCTGCCCTCGAACCTGCAGGTGGAGAGCAGCCTGTACCAGATGGATGGGCTATACTTCCTGTACCTGCTCAAGGGGCGGGCCTCCTATGAGCGCTACAGCAGGGCCTGCATACAGGCGCTGGAGTTCGCGAGCCTCTATGCGGCCGAGCCGTCCCAGGTGGTGCAGCTGGAGGAGCATGGGGAGTGCCTGATCGCGGAGAAGGCTATCCGGAAGCTGCGCAAGTAAAGGTGGCAAGCCGTTTTCAGAGGAATGCCATCAGTGCAATTAGAATAGTGATAAGAATATGACGAAAAGCCAATGCCCGTGAATGCGTCCATTGGCTTTTCTGCTAGGACAGATACAGGACGCATGGCGGAGGCCGGAAGGGCATGGGCATGGCGCAGAAAATGGATATGACAGATGGGAAGATTGCGCTTCCGCTGGTGGCGTTCACGGTACCGCTGGTGCTGGGGAACCTGTTCCAGCTTACTTACAATGCGGTGGACTCCGTCATCGTGGGGCAGTATGTGGGGGAGGGGGCCCTGGCCGCGGTGGGCACCTCCGCTCCCCTGATGAACATCGCCCTGCTGCTGATCAGCGGACTCTGCATGGGGGCCAGCATCCTGATGAGCGCACAGTACGGCTCCGGGGACTATGAACTGCTGTCCCGCCAGATCAGCACTACGTTTCTGGCGGGCTGCGGATTTTCCGTGATGTTCTCCCTGTTCGCAACTGTGCTGGCGGAGCCGCTGCTGCGGCTGATTCGGGTGCCGGAGGAGGTCATGGGGGAGGCGGGGGTCTATCTGCGGATCGTCTTTGTGGGGCTGCTGTTCACCTTCATCTACAATTTCCTGGCCAATACCCTGCGGGCCCTGGGGGACAGCAGGACGCCGCTGTACTTCCTGATTGCCAGCGCCCTGCTGAACATCCTGGGAGACCTGCTGCTGGTGGCCGCCCTGGGGCTGGGCGTGCTGGGCAGCGCTGTAGCCACGGTGGCCAGCCAGGGCGTCTGCTGTCTGCTCTGCGGAATCTATATCAGGAAGAAGATACCGCTCCTGGACCTGGGCAGGAAATGGCTGGTGTTCGACAGAGGGCTGTTGCGGCGGACGGTGGCCTACGGCAGCACCAGCGCGCTGCAGCAAGTCTGCCTACAGGTGGGCAAGACCGTTATCCAGGCCATGGTGAACACCCAGGGGGTCAGCGTCATGGCGGCCTTTACTGCCGTGAACCGGGTGGACGATTTCGCCTACACGCCCCAGCAGAACATCGGCCATGCCATGACCACCTTCATCGCCCAGAACAAGGGGGCGGGACATAGGGACAGGATATGGCGGGGGTTTAAAGCCGGGATTGCGATAGAGATGGTCTATTCTGTCGCCATATGTCTCGTCATCCTGCTGGGGGCGCCTGGCATCATGAGGTGGTTTGCGGATGGGGAGGACGCGCAGGTGACGGCGCTGGGGGTGTCGTATCTGCGGCGGATCGGGGTGATGTATATTTTGCCGGGATTTACTAATGGGATACAGGGGTTCTTTCGGGGCATGGGGGATCTGAAGGTCACGCTGTACAGCACTTTTATGAACATGCTGGGGCGGGTGGCGGCTGTGTGGGTGCTGCTGATGGCGTTCTCTCTGGGCTTCGGCAGCCTGGCCTGGGCGAACTTCGCGGGGTGGGTGGTGATGCTGCTGTTCGAGGTGCCGCTGCTGTGGCGGTCGTGCAGGGTTTTGAAGATTTAGCTTTCAAACAGGAATGCAGAATAAAAAAGTTCGCCTTACTGGCATGTAAGGCGAACTTTCTTATTACTGCTAACATTTTATACCCAATGCGTGGGTAGTGCAAGTCTAAATTTATTTTTGTCAATATTTCCTAATTTCGATGGTTTTCCTTATGGTTTTTCATGTGTTTTGCGGAGGGGTTTTGGCTAAATTGCCCTGTTTGGCGCTTGGGCGTGTTTCTGGCGCTGTTTTCCGGAGAGGGGCGCGGGGGGCGGAAAGGCCCGGAAAAGTTCGCCTTACATGCCAGTTAGGCGAACTGTGCGGCATCTATGGCGGATGCCATAAGCTATTTGTAGGAACCGGCGTGATGGTTTTGCTGCCATGCATGGAAACAGGGTGGCTTGGTGGATAGGGAGAGGGAAATGGCTGGGATGACTGTAAGTTCTTATAGGCCGTACAGCAGGAAGCAGGTGCGGGATTCCGGTGCCGAGTTTTACGGAAGGATGCGGGAGCTGGGGTGCTTCACCCTGCAGGACGTGACGGACATGGTGGGGGAGCGGTCGGCGGTGGCCTATCTGGTGAACGACTACCAGAGGAAGGGCTACATCGACAGGATACACCGCAACCTGTACACGGTGATGGACGTGGAGACGGGGGAGCCCATGCTGAACCGGTACCAGATCGGCAGCAGGCTGTTCCCGGATGCGTACATCGCCCTGGGCAGCGCTTTCGAGGCGTGGGGGTATGCGCCGAGGGTGGGGAACGAGGTCTTCGTGGCCACGGGGACGCGGTTCACGGACTTCCGGTATAACGGGGTGTTCTACCGGAGGGCGCAGCCGAAGGCCGGTGCCAGTACGGAATGGGTAGGCGGGAGCCTCGTGTCCAGCCTGGAGCAGACGGTGGTGGACAGCCTGCACAGCTTCTCGGGGGAGGCCGGGCTGGAGGACGTGGCGGAGTGCATCGTGCGGCTGCCGGGGCTGGATGCGGACAGGCTGCTGGAGTGCCTGGAGAGGTATGGGAACGGGTATCTTTACCAGAAGTGCGGGTATGTGCTGGAGCAGCTGCAGAGCTACGTGGGGCTGCCGGAGGCGTTCTACCGGGAGTGCCGGGCGCATTGCGCCAGTACGGTGCGGTATATGGTTAAGGGGGCGGAGGGGCTGGTCTATCATAAGGGATGGGGGGTTTATGGGCCTTGTTTGAGGTGGGGGGAGTGAATGGCATTTCATATCTTTAGCCAATAGCAGTGCTTGATAGGAGCTAGGGAAGGATAGTCATGATGGGCAGAATCAAGTTGATGAATACAGAAATTGATAACCTGACGATGGATGAAGCCTTGGCAGCAGTAGAAGAGCTTATCAAGAAAGACGCTTGTGCTTATGTTGTCACTCCGAACGTAGACCACATTGTTCAGCTAGAGACGAATAAGGAGCTGCAGGATGTGTATGCAAATGCATCCTTAATCCTTACCGATGGTAAACCGCTCGTCTGGATATCTAAATGGTATGGGACACCGATTAAGGAAAAAATTTCGGGTTCAGATCTCTTTCCACGATTATGTGAACTGGCTGCCCAAAAAGGATATAGAATGTATTTTCTTGGAGCAGCCGAGGGAATTGCCGCAAAAGCGGCAGAAAATCTCAAAAAAAGGTTTTGCGGTCTACAGATTGCGGGCACGTACTCTCCGCTATGTGGCTTTGAAGAGAATGCGGAGGAAATGCGCAAAATCAAGTCTATGATTAAGGAAGCAAAACCGCATATGTTGATTGTCGGACTTGGCTGTCCTAAGCAGGAAAAGTTTATGTACCGTAACTGCAAAGAATTAGGCGTTCCAATCTCCTTTGGCCTTGGGGCAAGCTTCGACTTTGAGGCGGGGAATATAAAAAGATGCCCCAAATGGATGGCGGATTATGGACTGGAATGGCTATACAGGATTACACAGGATCCTAAACGGTTAGCAAAGAGATACTTGGTTGATGACAGGAAGATATTGGGTCTGGTATGGAAATACAGAAAGAGTGAAGGCTGATGAACCTAATTCCCCCAATTGAGGACATGAGAGTATGGATTTACAAAGACAAAACATATTGTTTCTTACAAGGACGATGGGGGTGGGAGGAACTGAGAATGTAATAATCCAGCTTTGCGAGGCTTTGAAAGCAAAGGTAAATAAGATTGTGGTGTGTTCCTGCGGTGGGGTCAATGTTGGAATATTAACAAAGATGGGGATTAAGCATTGTACAATTCCAGATATGGGGAATAAAAAACCATTGGAGATGATTCATACATATATAAAAGTGAAAGGCATCATTAAAGAAGAAAATATAACGGTTATTCATGCACATCATAGAATGGCAGCTCTTTATGCAAAACTGTGTGCTCCTGAGGATATAGCCAGGATTGTCAATGCTCATAATACGTTTCTGGATAAGAAAAGGCTGACAAGATATGCATATAAGAATACGAACCTGATAGCCGTTGGCGAGACGGTGAAAAAGAATTTGACAGATTTTTATGGTATACCTGAAAGCAAGGTATCAGTCATCCGTAATGCTTCTTGGCCGTTTGATGGCGAAATAAAGGAAATTGATGAAATTATCAAGGCAAGGAAACACGGATATATTTTGATAGGCAATATTGGACGTCTCTCAGAACAGAAAGGGATGAGCTATTTTATTGAGGCCGCTGAGATTGTAAGAAAGACACATCCAGAGACCAGATTTTATATTATTGGTGATGGTGAGGAGCGAAAACAGCTGGAACATCAAGTGGAAGAAAAGGACATGGAAGATTTCGTAATCTTTCTGGGCTATAGAAGCGATATTCAGAACGCTATTTCACAGCTTGACTTTATTGTACTCAGCTCTCTTTGGGAAGGACTGCCTCTCACGCCCATTGAGGCATACTCCGTGGGCAGGACAGTGATTGGGACAGCAATTGAAGGAACGGCTGAGATTATCCGGAATGGGGTAGATGGCTTTTTGGTTGAACCAAAGGATCCAAAAGCTATCGCTGAGAAAATTATTTATTTAGTCGAGAACCCAGAAGTTAAAATAAGGATGGATATAGAGGCCCGGAAGAGGTACGAAGAGGAGTTTTCTTTTGAAAAGCTGGCAAATGCTTACATTGGGTATTATGAGGGGCTAAAGGAATGCTAAGGGAAACGATGGTGCTCTCGAAGTTCTGGGGCAGCAAATCATTTAACTGGATAAAGCGTGCTAAAAATATTTTGGGAAGGTGGAAAGGGCAGTGGCTTTATTTCAGCCCATGGATAGCGTTGGGCGATTTTGCTTGTGCTACAGTTTTGAGGAAATCAAATTCTGGGCTGAAACACAGGATTTCCAGAAGCTATTATAAAGCTGCACAGAACTTGATTGAGGAGAAGTACCAGCATGTGATTGATGATTGGAGAGAGGCAGAAAAAGGAGCTTCCAATATTGAAGAGGACAGTCCGATATTCATATTTTGGTGGCAGGGCATAGAAAAGCTTCCGGGAATCTGCAGCTATTGTGTTGAGAGCATCAAGGCGCATAGCGGAAGCCACCCTGTTGTAGTCATAGATAAGGATAATTATAGCGACTTTGTGGATATCCCAGTATACATTACAAAAAAGGTAGAATCGGGGGTTATCGGCTTGACTCTGTTCTCGGACATTTTGCGCTGTGCATTGCTTTATGAGAGAGGAGGTATCTGGATA
>CAMTBF010000117.1 GCA_947068385.1 uncultured Lachnospiraceae bacterium | reverse complement strand
GATGCGGAAGGATTTGTGCAGGCCGAACTTCCCCACCCCGTATTCCCGATAGAAATGGGTGAGGGTGTCCTTCATCTCCTCCGGCGTGCCGTCCCGGCAGAAGTCCTCTGCAAGCTCACAGATGCGGGCGCAGATCCTGGTATTGTAGACCCTGCTCTCCAGGCTGCTGCTCTCGTATTCTTCGATCAGGGAAAATTCCGGCACATGGAGCCTGTGGCACATGGGCTGGAAATCATAGTCGTAGAATTCCTTGAATATCACGATATCGTGCAGGGCCGCCCGGTTGATCGTCCCTTCTATCCTGCCCCGGATCTCGCAGCCCCGGCTGTAGCTGTTCTCATCGTTCACCAGGAGGTTGGCCAGATAGCAGTGCCACAGGTTGCCGTGGAAGCCGTAGGTGCCCGCCAGCTCGATCAGCCTGTGGATGCAGTCATAGAACAGCTCCCTCACCGCTTCCACGGTGCAGGGCCTGCCTGACACGGGCGTCTCCCCCAGGCCGGCCTCCTCATAATGATCCATGAGCCATGCCATGTCCCGCAGCAGCTCTCCCTCCTGAAATGTCCTGTATACGATCAGTTCCTTCTCTCTCATGTCCTCCGTGCCCTCTCTCCGGCCTGCCCGTCCCGAAGCCCTCCGGCCCTGCCAGACAGCCGTCCTCTGTCTCCCTGCCCTTAATAATTCCCCAGTATCTTCATGTTCCGCGCCTCTTCCCGAAGCCCCCGCAGGGCGTTCTTCACGGCGCTGTCCGACAGGTTCCCCTCGAAATCGATGAAGAAGCGGTATTCCCAGTTCCTGTCCTCGATGGGGCGGCTCTCGATCTTGGTCATGTTCAGACGGTTGTAGATGAAATGGGACAGCATGTGGTACAGGGAGCCGCTCTCATGGGGCACCTCGAAGCATATGCTGATCTTCCGGGCGTCCTTCCTGAAGATCTTCCGGCCGCTGACGATGATGAACCTGGTGGAATTGGTGCCGGAATGGTTCACCTTCCGCTGCAGCACCTCCAGCCCGTAGACCGCCCCCGCGTGCTCGCTGGCGATGGCCGCCTGGGACTTGTCCCCCTCGTCGGCCACCTTCTTGGCCGCGAAGGCATTGTTCTGCATGCTGACCTGCCGCCAGTCGTGTAAGCTTAAGTACTTTGCGCTCTGCATCAGGGACTGGGGATGGGAATAGACCGTCCTGATGTCCTCCGGCTTCGCCCCCGGCACCCCCAGGAGGCAGTGCTCGATTTTGATGATCTGCTCCCCCACGATATAATTCTCGTACTCCTGGAGCAGGTCGTATATCTCGCTGACGATGCCCGCCGTGGAGTTCTCGATGGGAAGCACCGCGAAGTCCGCGCTGCCCTCCTCGATGGCGTCCATGGCGTCCCGGAAGCTGTCCACATGGAAGCTGTCCACGCTCTCCCCGAAGAACTGCGTCATGGCCGCCTGGGAGTAGGCTCCCTCGGCCCCCTGGAACACCACCCTGGCGTTCCCTGTGTCCAGCTTGTCCACGCTGATGAAGGGCAGGCTCTCCAGCCGCCCGCTCTCCATGAGAAGCCTATATTGGAGCTTCCTGCTCATGGACATGATCTGCTCGAACAGCTCCACCGCGCAGAAGCCGTTGAATTCATCGTGGGCTAGGGAGCGCACCTTTGCCAGCTTCTCCGCTTCCCTGGTCTTGTCGAAGACGTTTTTCCCCACTGCTATCTTGTACTGCGCCACCTGCCCGCAGATGTCCATGCGCTGCTCGAACAGCTCCACTATCCCTGCGTCTATGGCGTCAATCTGTTCCCTCAACTCTGTCAGATCCATACCTGCGACTCCTTTGTCCTGGCCTTTTTCCATCTTATTTTCTATCTTATACCAAAACAATCTTGATAGCAAGCAAAAAGGGGTGTAAAATAAGAAAGAATGAAAATGGAATGAAAGATGGCATCAAATGGAGGGTATCAACATGAGATTGAAAAAATCCGTAAAAATCGTACTGGGCATCATCATCGTCGCTCTGCTTGCAGGCATAGTGGTCATCCTTGCCCTGTCCCAGCGCGTCAGGATGAACCCTGACGGAACCGTGGGCAACACTGCCGGCAACCTGAACAATGACGGGCGCTTCTGCGAATACGACGGAACCGTCTATTTCCTCAATTCCTTTCCCGGCGGCGGCCTCTTCGCCATGAATCCGGACGAGACGGATTTCCGCAGGCTCAATTCCCTGGAGACCCGCAACATCCTGGCCGGGGGCAGCTACCTTTACTACTACCATACGGGCATCTCCTACGAGGACGCAGGCTTCTCCGGCGCCCTGGGCCTGAGGACCTTCCAGCGCTGCAGGCTCAACGGCAGCAACGCCACCTCCCTGACCACGAAGATGGTGGTGACGGGGCAGCTGGTGAACAACTACCTCTACTTCCTCACCGCCGACAACGACAAGGTGTCCTTCTCCAAGATGAAGATAGACAATTCCGACGAAGTGAAGCTGGCCGACTACCAGATCAACCCGGCCTGCGCGGAGAACGGCATCATCTACTACAACGGCACCCAGGGCAACCACTTCCTCTACGCCCTGGACACCGCCACGGACGCCCCCAGGGAGATCTGGCGGGGCAATCTGTGGAATCCCGTGCTGGAGGGGGATTACGTCTACTACATGGACGTAGCAAATGACTACAGGCTCTGCCGCTATTCCCGCTCCCAGGACGTCATCCAGGTGCTGGCCGAGGACCGGGTGGAGTGCTTCAACGTGGGCGGCGGCTATGTCTACTACCAGACCAACGGGCAGGACGCGGCCTTAAAGTGCGTCGGCGTGGACGGCAGCAACCCCACGGTGATCGCCACAGGGATTTACCACCATATCAACATGACCTCCCGCTATGTATACTTCCAGGAATTCCGGGACGACTCCACCATCTACCACTCGGCCCTGGGGAGCGGCACCTACGAAGTGTTCCAGGGGGCGAAGGACGCCGCGGCACAGAAGTGACCTGCCGCGGCTCACTCCTCGATATGGTCCAGCCCCTGGCTGAGGATCGTGACGATATGGGAATCGGCCAGGGAGTAGAATATGGTCTTGCCCTCCCGGCGGTTTTTCACCAGGTCCATCTGCTTCAGCACCCGCAGCTGGTGGGAGATCGCCGACTGGGACATGCCCAGCACCATAGCGATGTCGTAGACGCACATCTCCGCGGCCAGCAGCACGTACAGGATCTTCAGCCGCGTGCCGTCCCCGAACACCTTGAAGAACTCCGCCAGATCCAGCAGCTCCTCCTCCGGCGGCATCCTCTCGTCTATCAGCTTCAAAGTCCCTCCGTCCACATGGAGGTACGCATTCTCTTCCATGGCCACCCTCTTCTCCCGTTCTCCGATAACGCATTCTCTGAAAATTTTTCGATGCTAAAGCTATTTTACAACAATTTCCGCTTTCGCGCAAATCCTTTTTCATCCGCATTGACAGTTCCCTTTTTCCACAGTAAAATATATCCACAGCAGAGTATCGGAAATCAGCGGGCTCCACAGGAGAACGGATAAAGAACGGATAAGGAAGGATAGAGCAATGGTACTGTCTTGTCACAATATAAGCAAAGCGTTCCTGGAGAACAGGGTGCTGGCAAATGTCAGCTTCCATATAGAAGATTACGAAAAAGCGGCCATCGTGGGCATCAACGGCGCGGGGAAGACCACCCTGCTGCGCATCCTGGTGGGGGAGATGGCGGCGGACGAGGGCACGGTCACCCTGTCCAGGGGCAAGACTTTTGGCTACCTGGCCCAGGACGGGGCCGTGGACACTGCCAATACCATCTACGAGGAGCTTTTGTCGGTGAAGCAGCATCTGGTGGACCTGGAGCGGCGCATCCGCGAATGCGAGCTTGCCATGCAGTCAAAAGAGGGCAGCGCCCTGGAGGCCCTGATGAAGCAGTACGCCTCCCTGACCCACGCCTTTGAGACGGGGGACGGATATCTCTACAAAAGCGAGCTCACAGGGGTGCTGAAGGGCCTAGGATTCCCGGAATCAGAGTTCGACAAGCCTGTCTCCACCCTCTCCGGCGGCCAGAAGACCCGGGTGGCCCTGGGCAAGCTCCTGCTGCAAAGGCCCGATCTGATCATCCTGGACGAGCCCACCAACCACCTGGACATGAGCTCCATCGCCTGGCTGGAGACCTACCTGACGAACTATAAAGGCGCGGTCATCATCGTCTCCCACGACCGCTATTTCCTGAACCGGATCGCCACCAAGGTCATCGAGATCGACCAGACCAAGTCCACGGTCTTCTCCGGGAATTATTCGGACTATGCCGTGAAGAAGGAGCAGCTGCGGGCCGCCGCCATGGCCGCCTATCTGAACCAGCAGCGGGAGATCCGGCACCAGGAGGAGGTCATCGAGCGGCTGCGCTCCTACAACACGGAGAAGTCCGTCCGCCGGGCCGAGAGCAGGGAGAAGCTATTAGAAAAGATGGACGTGCTGGAAAAGCCCACGGAGGTCCGGACGGACATGCGCATCCGCCTCACCCCCAGGAAGCTGAGCGGGAACGATGTGCTGACCGTGGAGGGCCTGACGAAAGCCTTCGGCAGCCAGCCGCTGTTCGAAAACGTGGATTTTGAGATCAAGCGGGGGGAGCATGTGGCCGTCATCGGGGACAACGGCACGGGGAAGACCACGCTTTTGAAGATATTGAACCGGGTGCTGCCGCCGGACAGGGGGAGCTTCCGGCTGGGCATGAACGTGGAGATCGGCTACTACGACCAGGAGCACCATGTGCTCCACGGGGAGAAGACATTGTTCGAAGAGATCTCCGACGACTATCCCTATCTGAACAATACGGAGATCCGGAACATCCTGGCCGCTTTCCTGTTTACCGGGGACGACGTGTTCAAGCGCATCGAGAGCTTAAGCGGCGGGGAGCGGGGCCGGGTGTCCCTGGCCAAGCTCATGCTGGGCAACGCCAATTTCCTGATCCTGGACGAGCCCACCAATCATCTGGACATCGCCTCCAAGGAGATCCTGGAGGACGCGCTGAACAGCTATGAGGGCACGGTGCTGTATGTGTCCCATGACAGGTACTTCATCAACAGGACGGCCCACCGGATCCTGGACCTGACGGCCCAGAAGTTCGTGAACTATATCGGCAACTATGATTACTATCTGGAAAAGCGCGACACAGTGATGGCGGCTGTGGGGGCTTCGCAGACCGGGACGGCTTCCGCCGCCCTCCCTGACAGTCCTTCCGCGGGCACGGCCGCTTCCGCCGGCTCCGCCAAATCCGTGGAGCCTGACGCGAAGCAGGACTGGCTGGCCAAAAAGGAGGAGCAGGCGCGGATCCGCAAGAAAGAGAACGATCTGAAAAAATGCGAGGAAAGAATCGCCGCCCTGGAGGACAGGAACGCCGAAATCGATGCCCTGCTCTCCGACCCCGCCATCGGCACACAGGTGGCCCGGCTCCAGGAGCTTACCACAGAGCAGGCCGGACTCCAGGAGACGCTGGAAAAGCTGTATGAAGAATGGGAGCAGCTGGCAGAATGATGCCAGCCGCTCCCATGGACTTTACATGTTTTTACCATATTACAATAGGCTGTCCAAGGTCTCCCGGATGGCCTTGATGAAGTCCAGGCTGTTGAGGATGACCGGATTCTCACAGGTGGAGATCAGGGACAGGCTCTTGGTCATCTTCCCGTCCTCCACGGTCTTCACGCAGGCCAGCTCCAGCTTGTCGGCGAATGCCATAAGCTGCCCGTTGCCGTCCAGCTCCCCGCGCTTGCGCAGCGCCCCCGTCCAGGCGAAGATGGTGGCGATGGAGTTGGTGGAGGTCTCCTCCCCCTTCAGATGCCTGTAATAATGGCGCTGCACCGTGCCGTGGGCGGCCTCGTACTCGTAGACGCCGGAGGGCGACACCAGCACAGAGGTCATCATGGACAGGTCGCCGTAGGCCGTGGCCACCATGTCGGACATGACATCCCCGTCATAATTCTTGCAGGCCCAGATAAAGCCTCCCTCGGAGCGGATCACCCTGGCCACCGCATCGTCTATCAGGGTGTAGAAATACTCGATGCCCAGCTCCTCAAATTTCTCCTTGTATTCCGCCTCGTAGATCTCCTGGAAGATGTCCTTGAAGGTATGGTCGTACTTCTTGGAGATCGTATCCTTGGTGGAGAACCACAGATCCTGCCTGGTGTCCACCGCATAGGCGAAGCATGCCCTGGCGAAGCTCGCGATGGATTCCTCCGTGTTGTGGATGCCCTGGAGGATGCCCGCCCCGGTGAACTCATGGATCACCTCCCTGGTCTGGGTCCCGTCCGCTGCGGTGAACACCAGCTCAGCCTTCCCCGGCCCCGGCACCTTGATCTCCGTATTCTTGTACACGTCGCCGTATGCATGGCGGGCGATGGTGATGGGCTTGGTCCAGTTCTTCACATAGGGCACGATGCCGTTGATCAGGATGGGGGCGCGGAATACCGTGCCGTCCAGGATGGCGCGGATGGTGCCGTTGGGGCTCTTCCACATCTCCTTCAGGTCATATTCCTTCATCCTGGCCCCGTTGGGGGTGATGGTGGCGCATTTCACGGCCACGCCGTACTTCAACGTGGCGTTGGCGGAGTCCACCGTGACCTGGTCGTCCGTGGCATTGCGGTGTTCCAGCCCCAGGTCGTAGTACTCTGTCTTTAGATCGATATAGGGGAGCAGCAGCTCGTCCTTTATCATCTGCCAGAGGATCCTGGTCATCTCGTCCCCGTCCATCTCCACCAGTGGTGTGGTCATCCTGATTCTGTCCATTTATCGCGTTCCTCCTTCATATTAGTCGCTGCGCGGTTCTACCTTATTTTTGCTCTTCTCTTGCGTAGGCCTCCCGCAATCCGTTTTCGACCATGTTCTCGTAGGCATTTATCATATGCTGATGGGCCAGCTGCTCTGCCAGATCCCCGTTCCCCGCCTTGATGGCCTCCATGATCTCTTTGTGCTCCGCATTGGATTTCGGCCCCCTGTTCACATTGGCCAGGGTCTTCTTCCGCACCCGGAGCACGTACTCGTGGAAGGCTTTCAGCTCATGCTCCAGGATCTTGCTGTCGCAGGCCTCGTACATGATGTCGTGGAAACGGTTGTCCAGCTCGGCCAGCTGCTCCAGATGCCCTTTCCTGGCATGGAACTCCGCCAGGTAGACATTCTCCTCCATCTCGTCCATCTGCTCCCCGGTGATGTGCTCCGTGGCCCAGCGGGCGCACAGCCCCTCCAGGCGGGAGCGGATCATGTAGATGTCCTTCACGTCCTTCTCCGTGATGCCCGTCACATAGGCGCCCTTGTTGGGGATGATCTGGATCAGCCCCTCCAGCTCCAGCTGCCGGAAGGCCTCCCGCACCGGCGTGCGGCTGACCCCCATCTCCTCGCCGATCGCCACTTCCTTCAGTTCTTCATGCTCCGCGTACCGCCCGCTGAGGATATCGCTCCGCAGCTTGTTGAAGACGCGGCCTCGCAGGGAGTACTTGTCGCTGACCTCCTGCTTTACGTCATAACTTCCCATTTCCTCTTGCTCTAACCTCCCCGGAAAGCCCATTTTCTGTCCGGGCCTTCCATCTAAGACATTGCTTTCCGTCCTCTCCGTACCGAAGGCCCCTCCTGCTCCGGCCAGATGGCGGGACAAGCCGGCCTCAAGCCCGGGTAACCCCCGCTCAGCCGCCCAGGGATAGGCCCTCCTCCCTGCAGACCCGCTCCACGCAGGCCACGATCTCCTCATCGGTCATCACCGTGACCCGCCCGCCTGCGTACTCCTCGTCCACCCACTTCTTCACCTCGGCCACCAGCCGGGAATTCTTCTCCACCTGGGCCCCGTCCTTCAATTTATAATATGTATTGATCCAGTGGGCGATGCCCGCCAGGCCCGAGGTGTTGGACACGGCGCAGAGCACCGGCCTGTTCAGGAACTTCTCCGTGTCGAAGATATTGTAGATCTCCTCGTTCTTCAACAGCCCGTCCGCGTGGATCCCCGCCCGGGTCACATTGAAGTTCTTGCCCACGAAGGGCGTCCTGGGCGGAATCCGGTAGCCAATCTCCTTCTCGTAATACTCCGCCAGCTCCGTGATCACCGTGGTGTCCATGCCGTTCAGATGGCCCTTGAGCTGGGCGTACTCGAACACCATGGCCTCCAGGGGCGTATTGCCCGTCCGCTCCCCGATGCCGAACAGCGAGGTATTGATGCCCGCGCAGCCGTAGAGCCATGCCGTGGTGGAATTGGACACCGCCTTATAGAAATCATTGTGCCCGTGCCACTCTATCAGGTCATGGGGCACCCCCGCATGGGTGTGGATGGCGTAGATGATGCCCTGGACGCTCCTGGGGATGACCGCCCCGGGGTAGTTGACCCCGTAGCCCATGGTGTCGCAGGCCCGGATCTTGATGGGAATCCGGTATTCCTCCATGAGCTTCATCAGCTCCAGGCAGAAAGGCACCACATACCCGTAGATGTCCGCCCTGGTGATGTCCTCCAGGTGGCATCTGGGGCTGATGCCCTCCTCCAGGCACTCCCGGATCACGCTCAGGTAGTGCTCCATGGCCTGCCGCCTGGTCATCTTCAGCTTCAGAAAGATATGGTAATCGGAGCAGCTCACCAGGATGCCCGTCTCCTTCATGCCGATCTCCTTCACCAGCTTGAAGTCCTCCTTGCTGGCCCGGATCCAGCTGGTGACCTCCGGGAATTCGTATCCCTTCTCCATGCATTTATAGACCGCGTCCCTGTCCTTCTTGCTGTAGAGGAAGAACTCGCTGGCCCGGATCATGCCGTTGGGCCCGCCCAGCCGGTGCAGATAGTCATATATAGTCACTATCTGCTCCGTGGTGTAGGGAGCCCTGGACTGCTGCCCGTCCCGGAAGGTGGTGTCCGTGATCCAGATCTCCTTCGGCATGTTGTGGGGCACGATCCTGTCGTTGAAGGGAATCTTCGGAATCTCGGAATAGGGGAACATGTTGCGGAATACATTCGGCTTCTGCACATCGTCCAGAATGTACATATGCTCCTCTATCTCCAGCAGATTGTTGTGATGGTTCACAGATTGCGGTCTCCCTTGAAATCTCTAATCCATCAAATACAGAAGGGTC
>CAMTBF010000116.1 GCA_947068385.1 uncultured Lachnospiraceae bacterium | reverse complement strand
ACCATGATCCCGGCCTTGTCGGCTATCATCAGCTTCAGGAAGAAGCCCCACAGGATCCGCTGGAACCCTCTCGTGAACTTGTCTTCGTCGAAGGCCGCATTCTGAAAGAACTGGTGCCCGAGCTGCCCATATCTTGGGATGGGCCCCTGCACGATCTGGGGGAAAAAGGAGAGGAACAGCAGGTGCTTCGCCAGGCTCTTCTCCGGTTCGATTTCCCCTCGGTACACATCTGCCATATAGGCGATGGCCTGCAGGGTAAAGTAGGCGATCCCCAGGGGCCGCAGAAAATCCAGGCCCTCCCTGTAGAGAAGCCGGCCTCCCAGAAAGGGCAGCAGGGCCAGCCCGATGCCCACAGCCAGGACGGCCCTTTCCCCTTTTCCTTTTTTCAGCAGTCGGCCGGCCGCATAGCTGACCAGGACGGTAAATCCCAGCGCCAGGATCCCCATGCCGGAAAAACAGCAATATAAAACCAGGCTCCCCGCCAGCAATACTGTCCAGCGAACTCTGACAGGGACTCCATAATATAATGCTAACAGCAAGACGACGGCAAAATAAAACCACAGAGATAAGAAGGGCATGTCTATCTTTCCTCCGTACATTCCTGTCTTTGTCTTTCGTGCCCTCCCCTGCCCCGGCCGATCGCTTCAGAACAGGGAGCCGTTACTTCTTCTTCGGAAGGATGCCTCCCATCTTCTCTATGTAGGCCCGCTCCTTCTCCCGGTTCACGGCCTCCCGCAGGGCCTTCAGCTCGCTGTCAAGCTGGTCCATCTTCAACAATACGACATTGGTGTCATATTCCTTATTGCCGAACTTCTTGCCAAGCTTCTCCATTTCCTTGCTTACGCGCTTGACCTGCTTCTTCATATCCTTTTTCAGCTTCAGAATCATGGTTCGTTCAGACGCTCCTTTCCCTTCTCCTTGGACTGTCACCTTGCTTCTCTTTCCCCTCTATCATATGCTATTTTCGGGGCAGCGTCAAGGACTTTTCCCCTTTGTCGCTGATTCGGGCGGCGGCGTAGTAGATGCCGTAGAGCAGCCCGAAGACAAGCAGGGAGCGCACCAGGAGCCAGATGAGCCACATAGGCCCCATGGCGGACGGAAAGTAGAACAGGCCATGCTCCAGCCGCGTCCCGCAGAGGATGACATAGGCGCTGCTCACCGCAAAGGCCGGGGGGAGCGGCAGCAGGAAGAACAGCCCGGTCTGCCAGCGGCCAAGCCTCCTGACCTGGCGCGGCTCCATCCCAAGCTGGGAAAGGAGGAGGTCCTGCCTGCGGCGCTTGTCCCGGTCGCCAAGGAGCTGGGTGGCCAGGATGGCCGCGCCGGTGATCTCCAGCACCAGGGCCAGGTAGAACAGGCAGATGGCCAGGGCGGGGAGGTAGTTTAAAAAGTCTTTGTCCACCCATTTCCCGGAGAGGTAAGCCCCCTCTGCCGCAAAGGCGGTTGCGCCCGGGCCGTCAGAGCTGCTCCGGACGGTGTTGCGGCGAAGTCTCGTCAGGCCGCATGCATCCGCAATTTCGTCCAGCTCTTCATGGGCCAGGGGGCGCTCTGCCAACATGACGCACTGGCTGTAGAGGACGCGGCAGGACTCCACTGCCTCATCCGGGACTACAAGAATGTAGCCAAGCCCGTTTCCATAGATGTCGGACTGGCAGAAGTCTTCCGTGAACACGTCGTCTGGGGAGATGGGATATCCGGCATAGCTTCTTTTAGCCTGGCTGAGATACTCCCGGAAGGAATCGGCCAGGGAGGGGAGGCAGTGGACGTAGCAGACGGGCATGTCCGGGGACGCGTCCTCCGGCGTCTCCAGCTCCACCCCCAGGAGCTCCTGCAGCCGCCAGTAATCGCTCTGCTTCATATAAGTGTCGTGGAAGAATTCCCGGTACATGGGATTGCCGGAATATCCCAGCTCCTCCGATGCCCGCTGCCTCAGGTCGGTAAGGGCCGTCTCCTGGTCTGTGTAGATGGCATAGGTGTAGGAAGCCTCCAGGGGGACCATACGGGCAATCGCTTCTTCACAGGAGGTGAAGTCCCATAGCTCGCCCGGGTGCAGGAGCTGGATGTCCCAGAGGTTCATGTTCACCATTTTGTCCGTCACCTGGCTGAAGCTGATGCCGATGCCGTAAAAGGCCAGGGCCAGGGCGAACAGGGTGGAGAGCATGCCCAGGGCTGTGCTGGTGGAGCGTATCCTGGCGGTGAAGCCCCGGAATACCGCCAGCCGATGCCTCCTGTATTTCCAGGAATCCCGGCCCGCCAGGAGGGTGGCCAGGAACGCCGGGATGCTCTGGAAGAAGCCGAACAGGAACGCCGCCAGCAGGCCGGTGCCCACCAGGAAGTCGAAGCCCGAACCTATGGGCAGGGCCATGAGGAACCAGAAGCCCGCGCCGCCCATGGCCAGGGACAGGAGGAACAGCCCGGCCCGCAGGGCATTGCCGGACAGGGGGAAGGTCTCGGCCTTCCGGTCCGCGGCAAGGAGGTCGTATAGGGTCACCCTGCGGATCCATCTGCGGTTCTTTGCCAGAGAGGACAGGAGCATGAGGGAAAAGTAGGCCAAGGTAAGCCCTGACCCGGGCAGGGAGAAGGGGAAGCGCAGCCGGTAGCGGCTCCCCAGCATGGGCAGCACCACAGCCTCCAGCAATTGGGACAATAGCGCCCCCAGGAGCATTCCCGGAAGGAAGGACAGCATCCCCAGAAGCGCGGTCTCCCGGGAGAGGAGCGTTGCGATATCCCGATTCGGGATGCCGCAGAGCATGTAGATGCCGAACTCCCGGCTGCGCCTTTTCAGCATATAGCCCGCCATATAGCTGATGATTCGGCCTGTGATCAGGATGATGAGCACAGAGGCGGCCACGATCATATAGGGCAGCACCTCCATGTCCGGCAGGGCCTTCACGCTGTCGGAGAAGAGCAGGGTGTTGAAGGCGTAGAGGAAGGACACGATGCAGGTCAGGGTGATGAAGTACAGGGCGTACTCCCCGGCCTGGCGCCTGGCGTTTCGCAGGGACAGGTGTTTCAGCATGGCCGCTCACCTCCCAGCACGCAGAGCACGTCCAGGATCTCCTGGTAGAAGGTTTCCCGCTGCTTCTCGCCTTTGAGGATTTCGTTGAAGATCCGTCCGTCCTTCAGGAACAGGATGCGCTCCGCGAAGCTGGCGCTGAAGGCGTCGTGGGTCACCATCAGGATGGTGGCGAGGGACTCCCGGTGGAAGCGGTACATGATCTCCAGGAGGATCCGGGCGGAGGCGGAATCCAGGGCCCCCGTGGGCTCGTCCGCCAGGATCAGCTTCGGCTCCCCGATCACGGCCCGGGCGAAGGCGCAGCGCTGCTTCTGGCCCCCGGATACCTGCCAGGGGAACTTCCCCAGGGCCTCCGACAGGCCGAGCCTGTCCGCCAGGGCGCGTACTTTTGCGCGGATTTCCGACGGATGCAGCTCCCGGACGGTCAGGGGCAGGGCCATGTTCTCCTCCAGGGTCAATGTGTCCAGCAGGTTGAACTCCTGGAACACGAAGCCCAGGGACTCCCGGCGGAAGGCCGCGATGTCCGCCGGGGGGATGGCGGTGATGTCCCGGCCCTCTAAGAGGATGTGGCCGGAGCTTACGGTGTCGATGGTGGAGATGCAGTTTAAGAGGGTGGTCTTGCCGGAGCCGGAGGCGCCCATGACGGCGATGTGCTCCCCGGGCTGGACGCGGAAGTCCAGCTGGTCCAGGGCCTTGGTCACGGACTGGGGGGAGCCGTAGTATTTGTCCACGGATTCTACCGAGAGGAGAGGGGGCTGGCGATGATTCTTGCTATTGCTGTATCTGTCCATTCTTGATTGACCTCCTATTTTGGATTCCCTATTACTTTATAACATGGAATGGACGGGAGGTATAGATGTCTGTTGATTTAGTGTGACAGTTTTGTCAGATTAAAATAAAGGCGGATAGTGGTAGACCGGTTCCAGTTCGATTCCGCCTGTATCCCGATGCCGAGCCGTTCGCAGAGCCCGGCGCAGAGGTACAGCCCTATGCCGGTGGCACCCCCCATACTGGTGGCAGCCCCTGTACCAGTGGCAGCCCCCATGCCGGAGGCGGTGGAACCTGCGCCTGTGCCCCGGCCGTTGCTGCCCACGAAGCCCTTGTCGAAGACGCGGGGGAGCTCGCTGGGCCGGATGCCCAGCCCGTTGTCGGTGACGGACAGCACCACGCAGCCGTCTGCCTCCCGGGAGGCGATGTCCAGGGCCAGGGGCCTTTCGCTTCGGTATTTCAGGCTGTTGGAGATGACCTGCGTCAGGAGGAAGGACAGCCACCGGGGGTCGGAGCGCACGCTGTGGGCCACGTCGGTGTGGACGCTTGCGCCGCTCTCTATCAGGAGCTGCCGGTTCCTGGCCAGCACGTCCATGACGCAGTCCCGCAGGGGGATTTCCCGGATGAGGCAGTCCTTCTCCGCGCTGCCCAGGCGGGCGTAGAACAGCACCTTTTCCACATCCTGGCCCATGCGCTGGGTCTGGGCCAGGACCTTCCGGGTGATGTCCGTCTTGTTGTTCTCGCAGAGAAGCTGGATGCCTGTCACCGGCAGCTTGATCTCATGCACCCACTGCTCCAGGAATTCCTGGTATTCCCGGGCCTGGCGCTGAGAGGCCGCCACCTGGTCCGTCATGGATTTCAGGGCCGTCCTAAGCAGCCGGAAGTAGACCTGCTCCAGGGCGGAGTCCGGGGCATCGGCGATTTCGGCCAGCAGATATTTCGGCTCCAGCGCCTGGAGGGTGTCCGACAGGTAGGACAGCCGCCTGTGCTTCTTTCGCCAGCAGAGCAGAAGGGTGGGGAAAAGGATGAGACAGAAGCAGATCCAAAGCAGCGCAAGCTGCGCCGCGCTGAGCCCGAAGGCGGCCAGGATAAGCGTAAAGAACAGCCCGCCCGCGAAACACGCCAGCAGGACTCCTTTGACTTCATATATATAATCGGAAAGCTTCATATCTGGTACCCCATCCCCCTCCTGGTCTGGATGAAATCCTCCGCCCCCAGCGTCCGCAGCTTCTCCCGCAGGCGCATGACGTTCACGCTTAAGGTGTTGTCATCGGTGTGGATCTCATTGTCCCACAGGTATTCTATGATGTCCATCCTGGGGACAATCTCCCCCGGATGCCGGAAGAGGAGATACATGATCTTCAGCTCCGTTTTGGTCAGGGAGACCACCCGGCCGTCCCGGGCCAGCGTCCCCGCCACCGTGTCCAGCCGGATGCCCTTGTGCTCCATGGGACAGGGGCCGGCCTGGGCGGCGGGGCCGCGCCGTCTGAGCAGCAGGCCGATTCTGGCCAGCAGCACGGGGATGTTATAGGGCTTGGAGACATAGTCGTCCCCGCCCAAAGTCAGGGCCTGGAGCTCGTCCATGGCGGTATCCCGGCCTGTGAGGAACAGGATGGGCACCGTGGAAAAGCTGCGGATGGCGGTACAGAGCCGGTAGCCGTCCTGCCCCGGCAGGTTCACGTCCAGCAGGATCAAATCGGGCGACGCCTCCCGCACCTGCCGGGGGACGTCCCGGAAATCGGTGACGCAGCACGCCCTATAGCCCTGATTGGACAGAAGGGTCGCAAGCTCCTCCTGTATCAGGGCATCGTCTTCTATGATAAGGATTCTGTCCATGAAAATCTCCGCGTTCTGGGATTTGACATTGCTGCCTTTTTGCTAAAATTCCCCTTATCTTCTCCGGATCCGGAAGGATTGTCTTTCCTCCATTTTTGCCCGGTACATACATTATATGCGAAAAGAGTCCATTTAGCAATGCTTTTGTGGAAGCTTCCGGAGCATGGAACGATAGATGCCGCGATGCAATTTTGGCCCTCCACCCGCTGCCGGGGGTGCAGAAGTTGCAGTGCGCCCGGGGAAAATGGCGGAAAAAGCGCGGAATGGGTCGATTTTTTGTACAGGATGCCGTACCGCGGCCAAATATTGGGCCTTGAGATAGTCAACTTTGTTTGCTAATATGAATCCATCAAAAAACAGCGATTGGAGGAGGTACGGATGGTGCAAAGGAAGAGAAAGGGAAAGGCGGGTGCCCTCAGGCGGATCGGCAGATGCTGGCAGCTGTACGTGCTGATGCTGCCAGCGCTGATATATATAGTGCTGTTCGCGTACAAGCCTATGTACGGCATCCTGATAGCGTTCAAGGACTACAGCTTAAAGAAGGGGATACTGGCCAGCCCCTGGGTGGGCTTCAAGAACTTCCAGCGGCTCTTCAGCTCCTACTGGTTTCCGATCATCTTAAAGAACACGCTGACGATCAGCCTGCTGAGCCTGGTGATCGGATTCCCCATTCCGATCATGCTGGCATTGCTCCTGAATGAGGTGAAGAGCACGAAGTTCCGGAACATGGTACAGACCTTTTCCTATGCGCCCCATTTCATCTCCATGGTGGTCATGTGCGGCATGGTGGCCATGTTCTTGAGCCCCACCACCGGCATCGTCAACAAGCTGCTGAACGCCCTGGGGATGGAGTCGGTGTTCTTCATGCAGGAGGCGGGGCTGTTCAAATGGGTGTACGTGCTCAGCGGGGTCTGGCAGGGCACGGGATGGAGCTCCGTCATCTACTTCGCGGCGCTGTCCGGCGTGGACAGGTCCCTCCTGGAGGCGGCGGACATGGACGGGGCCACCAGGCTCCAGAAGATATGGCATGTGAACCTGCCGGTGATCCTGCCCACGATCCTGGTGATGTTCATCCTGCAGTGCGGCTCCCTGCTCAGCGTGGGGTATGAGAAGGCGTACCTGCTCCAGACCAGCAGCAACCTCACCGGCTCGGAGATCATATCCACCTATGTGTACAAGGTGGGGCTGGTGCAGTCGGATTTTTCCTTCTCCACCGCGGCGGGCCTGTTCAATACGGTGGTCAACTGCATCATCCTGATATCGGCAAACCAGTTGTCGAAAAAAGTCACGAAGACAGGGCTGTTTTAGAAAATGGAGAATCCGGGGAAGGGGTGGAAATGATATGAAAGCTTTGAGACGGTACATGAGCGGGAGCGGTTTCTTCCAGATATGCGTGACGGTCATCCTGTTCCTGTTCTTCTGTGTGGAGCTGTATCCAATCCTGTACGTGATCAGCTCTTCCTTCAGCGATCCGGACGCGGTCATGGCAGGGGAGCTGGTGCTGTGGCCCATAGGGTTCACGCTGGAGGGCTATGAGTTCGTGTTCCAGTACAAGGAGATATGGATGGGGTACGCCAACACGGTCCTGTATACCGTGGCGGGCACCCTGCTGAACCTGGCGGTGACGCTGCCCTGCGCCTATGCGCTGTCCAGGGAGGATCTGGTAGGGCGGAATGGCCTGATGGTGGTGTTCATGGTCACCATGTATGTGGGCGGGGGGCTGATCCCGGGATACCTGAACATGAAATCCTTCGGGCTGGTGAACACCAGGCTGATCATGATCATCGACGGCGCGCTTTCCGTCTATAATATGATCGTGGCCCGGACGTTCTTCGCCAATACGATTCCCGGGGAGCTGACGGACGCGGCCAGGATAGACGGCTGCAGCGACTTCGGCATCTTCTCCAGGATCGTCATGCCCCTGTCCAAGGCCATCGTGGCGGTGATGGGGCTGTACTACGGGGTGGGGCACTGGAATTCCTATTTCAACGCCATGATCTATCTGGACGACAGGAAGAAATATCCCCTGCAGATGTTCCTGCGGGAGATCCTGCTGGACAGCAAGGTGATGAACCAGATAGGCAACCAGGCGGAAATGACCCAGGAACAGATCCGGATCATGCAGGAGGCGGCCAAGTCCGCCAACCTGGTGAAATATTGCGTGATCATCGTGGCCACGCTGCCGATGATGCTGATCTACCCGAAATTACAGAAGTTCTTTGAAAAGGGCGTGATGATCGGCTCCATTAAGGGCTAGGAAGGAGGAAGGAAGCGGCAGGGCCGAAGGAACCAAAAGAAAGCCGAAGGAAAGTCAATCTCAAAACGATAAGAATGGAGGAGCTAAAATGAAGAGAAGAAAGAATATGCTGAGCGTGCTTCTGGCCGCCGCCATGGTGTGCGGCGCGCTGACAGGCTGCGGACAGGACGGGGGAAGCGGCGCAGGCCAGTCCGGCGAGGGCAAGGAAAGCCAGGCCGCGGAGAGCCAGGCCGCGGAATCCGAGGGGGAGCAGGAGAGCGGCGGGGAGGAAGCCCAGGATACGGCACAGGCCAGTGAAGGCGGCAGCGCGGACGGCGCGGCTGCGGAGGGGGAGGGCAGCGGAGCCGGGGAGGAGTCCGGGGAATTCGGCAGGATATCCGAGGAGACCATCACCCTGAGCCTTGCGGCGCGCTACGTGGCCGGCCAGTACACCACGGACTTCGCATCCACGGATCAGTTCAAGGAGTACGAAAAAAGGCTGGGCATCCGCTTCGACGTGAGCGCCTATGACCTGGAGCAGTGGCCCTCCAAGCTGACGCTGATGATGGCCTCCGACGAGATGCCGGATTTGATCGCATACGCCGACATGAGCTCCATAGATGTGGATAAATATGGAAAAGACGGATACCTTTTGGATTTCAGCCAATATCTTGACATCATGCCGAACTTGAAGAAACGGATGGAGGAATATCCGGAATATGAGGCCACGATTACCAGCGAGGACGGGAGCATCTACGCGTTCTCCACATTGACGGCCAGCTCGGAATACAGCATGGTCCGCCCTATTTATCTATCTAAAAAATGGCTGGACAACCTGAACCTGGAGGAGCCCAAGACGCTGGAGGAGTTCTACAATGTGCTGAAGGCATTCAAGGAACAGGATGCCAACGGCAATGGCGACCCTACGGATGAGATCCCCATGGGTCGGGCGGACACCGTCTTCTGGCCGGATATGCCGATTCTGTGGTCCTTTGGCATTTTTGGGCAAAGCGAAGCATATTATCTGATGCCGCAGGACGACAATGCTATAGTGCTTGGGGACACCACGGAGAATTATAAAGCGTATCTCCACTTCATGCGCAAGCTGTACGAGGAGGGGCTGATGAACGTGGATGCCTTTGTCACCACATACAGCGAGGTGGACGCGAAGCATCAGGATGACAAGGTGGGATATTGGCAGACATGG
>CAMTBF010000115.1 GCA_947068385.1 uncultured Lachnospiraceae bacterium | reverse complement strand
GCGCTGGCGAACCTGGGGAATATCCCCATCCAGACCATACTGGGGTCTTACCTGCTGATATTCTACACCAATGTGATAGGACTGAACCCGGCGGCCTGCGCCACCCTGTTCTTGATCGCCCGGGTGATGGACGCGTTGAAGGATCCCTTTATGGGATTCCTCATCGATAGGCTGCCCACCACGAAGCACGGGCATTTCCGCCCCACCCTGATCGTGGGCACGGCGCTGTGTTCCCTGAACTTCCTGCTGATTTGGTTCGCGCCCCTGATGGCCACCTCCGGGAAGCTGGCCATCGCCTATGTGACCTACCTGATGATCGGGGTGCTGTTTCCGGTGATGGACATTTCGCTCAACAGCATGCTGCCGGTGATGACTCTCGATATGGAGGAGCGCAGCGCTTTAAGCGCCCAGAAGGGCTTCGTGTACACCCTGGGCTCCTTTCTGGTGAACTTAAGCGCCCCTGTGATCATCGGGAACGTCTCCGAGAAGGAGGGCTATATCAATCTGGTATTGATCGCCACGGCGGTGATCGCGGGCTGTTCCATCGTGGGCGCGCTGGGGCTGAAGGAGCGGGTGCAGGCCCAGCCGGGGAAGGACAGCTATCAGATAAAGGATCTGTTCCGCATCCTGGGCCAGAAGCCGGTGGCGATCACCTTTTCCGCCGCGTTGATCTACATGATTGGGAAATATGTGATGAATACCACCCTGGCCTATTTCTTCACCTATGTGATCGGGGATTTGAAGCTGATGAGCGTGGTGTCCGTGGTGCAGCTGTGCGCGCTGCTCCCGGCTACGCTGCTGGTGGGCGCTTTGATTCGAAAGATTGGGCGAAAGAAAGCCTATATGCTGAGCCTGACATTGATCGGCACGGCACCGCTACTGCGTCTGATCGACGTCACCAGCATCCCCATCCTGCTGGTGGCCATGGCCATCGCCGGGTTCGCGGACGGGCTGTGCATGCCCCTGACCTATGGCATCCAGGCGGACAACACGGACTACGTGGAGCTGAAGCTGGGCTATAGGGCGGACGCGGCCATCGCGGCGCTGTCCGGCTTCATCACCAAGTGCGGCATGGGGGTGGGCGGCGCCATCCCGGGCTATATCCTGGAGGCGGCAGGCTTCCAGGGGGAGGCCCAGTCCCAGCCGCCGGCGGTGCGCACGGCCCTGATTGTCTGCACCATCGCCGTGCCCGCCGTCATGTGCGTGGCCGGGGCATTGCTCTTCGGCGCATATCCTCTGACCAAGGAGCGGCTGGCGGAGCAGGTGGAGCGGGTGAACGCGGCTAAGAAGGGATAAAGCTTTATTGAAGACAGGCATATTTCGGCTAAGATACTAAACAATAGAGAATAGCCGGGATATGCTTGTTTTTTGTCACGGGTTCGGCGAAAATTATATTCAGATAAGTATTAGCCGAAAAAAGGGTACCGGTGTGGATGATTTAGCGTGGGGAATTCTGTGTATATCATGTGGATTTCCTATTGCAATATGTGGAAATAGTTGTTATAATGTGGTATAAGTTGCAGATGTGTGGAAAAAGCAGGCAGGAAGGCCGTTATTATATGAATATGGCGCGGCCGGAGGAAGATAAGCGGGATAGGAGAGGTGCAAATGTTTGCCACGGAGAGGCAACGGGAAATCATAGAGTTCATAAACGCCAAGGGCGCGGCCAAAATCGGAGAGCTGACGGAGCGGTTTGGCGTGTCTGTGGAGACCATCCGCAGGGATCTGCTGGAGCTGGAGAAGCGAGGCTGCCTCCGCCGGGTCCATGGCGGAGCCCTGCGGATTCCGCGCAGCGGGGAATATCTGGACCGGAAGGAGCGCAGCGGGAAGAACCGCGAGAAAAAGGCGGAGCTGGTGCAGTATGCCGCAGAGCTGATCTCCGAATCCGACATCCTTATGGTGGACTGCGGAAGCACGGCGGTGGAATTCGCGGGAATGCTGCGGGAGCGTTTTGAAAGGCTGACCATAATCACCAGCTGTCTGGACGTCTTCGATGCGCTCAAAAATAAGGAAAGCTTCGAGCTGTACCTGTGTTCCGGTTTTTATATGGGAAGGGAGAATGCGTTTTACGGCCCGTGGGTGCTGGAATCCCTGGAGCGGTTCCATGCGGACAAGGCCATCCTATGCCCGTCGGCAGTGTCCATCCAGTACGGAATCATGGACTACGACCGGGAATTGTGCACGATACAGAAGAGGATGATGGCCCGGGCGGGGGAGACCGTGTTCCTTGCGGACAGCGATAAATTCGAGAAAAGCGGGTTTCTGAAAATCGCGGATATGAAGCAGGACTGCATTTTGGTGACGGACTCCGGGCTGGAGGAAGAAATCTACAACCTGTACCAGGAGAACCAGATTCGGGTGCTGAGAGGGAAGAAGGGCTGACCGAAGGCATCGCGCGTAAATTTTTGAGCGGCTGTCTGACAAAAGACGTGGAAGCGGGCATCCGGGCGGAGCCGGGAAAAAGAACCGAAAGGATGAGAGAAAGCGATGGAAACGGAAACCAAAGGGCATGGCGGGATGCTGATCGCTCTGTGCACCATATGTTATTTCGTCAGTTACCTGACGAGAATCAATTACGGCGCGGTGCTTCTGGAAATCGAAAGGGCGGAGGGCATCAGTAAGGTTGCGGCATCCATGGCGGTGACGGGAAGCTTCATCACCTATGGGGCGGGGCAGCTGATCAGCGGCTGGCTGGGAGACCGCCTGAAGCCTGAGAAGATGATTTTGGCAGGGCTTTTGACCACGGCGGGCATGAACCTTCTCGTCCCCATCTTCACGGAGCCGAGAATGATTCTGGTCTTCTGGTGCATCAACGGGTTCGCCCAGGCCATGATCTGGCCGCCCATGGTACGGATCATGTCGGCGTGCCTGGACGGGGATACCTATAAAAAGGCCGTGGTCCGGGTGACCTGGGGCTCGTCCGCGGGGACGATCGCCGTCTACCTGCTGGCACCTGCCTGCATTCAATGGAAGGGGTGGAAAAGCCTGTTCTTCCTGTGCGCGGCAGGCGCCATATGCTTTGCGGCGGTCTGGATAAAAGGAATCCCGGCGGCGATGAAGCGCGCGGGAGAGGCCCGGAACCGGGCGCAGGACGGCACAGGCAGCGCTCCCCGGCCCGCTGCAGCAGGCACCGACCAGCCAGGGCATCTGCTCTCAAAGAGCGCTGTCCTGGTGCTGGTGCTGGTGATGCCGGCCATCGTCATGCAGGGTGTCCTGCGTGATGGCATCACCACCTGGATGCCCAGCTATGTGGCCGCGACGTTTTCGCTGGACAGTTCCTCGGCAATCTTAAGCGGCGTGGTGCTTCCGATTTTCTCCATCGTCTGTCTGGAGATCACTTCCGTGCTGAACCGGAAGCTCATCCGAAACGAGCTGCTGTGCGCCGGAGTGGTCTTCCTGACGGGATTTTGCGGCAGTCTGCTCCTTGCTTTCCTGTCCTCTGTCCACGTCCTGGTATCAGTGGGCCTTGCCGCTTTGGTCACCGGCTGCATGTACGGCGTGAACGTCATCCTGGTGAGCATGCTTCCCGCCTTTTTCCAGAAAAGGGGGAAGGTGAGTACCATTTCCGGGCTATTGAACTCCTGCACCTATGTGGGAAGTGCGCTTTCCAGCTATGGAATCGCCTGGGTGGCGCAGGAGAAGGGCTGGCAGAGCGTGCTGTGGCTCTGGGCGCTGGTGGCCGCTCTGGGGACGCTGCTTAGCCTGCTGTGTACCAGGCGGTGGAAAATATTTAAGACGGATGTCGGTTAGGCCACTACGGCAGAACAGGTCAGGTACAGATAGACCGCATACACGCACAGGAGCAGGATGCCCTGCCATTTCTGGAACTTCTGGAAAGCCATGGCGGGGATCACGGCGATGCATCCCACCAAAAGGCAGGCCGGAAGGTCGTACCTGGCGGAGGTGGCCGCGATGGGCAGCGCTTTCCCGGACACCAGAGAGCACAGGGGCAGGATCAAGGTCAGGTCGATGATGTTCGCCCCCAGGATATTGCCCACGGAGAGCGAGGACTGCTTCTTGATGATGGCGGTGACGGTGGTGACCAACTCCGGCAGGGAGGTCCCCACGGCGATGATGGTCACGCCTATGACCCGCTCCGGCACCCCCACCATGGCGGCCAGGGCGCTGCCGTTGTCCACCAGGAGATCCGCGCCCCAGACGATGCCCACGGCGCCCACCGCGAACTTCACCAGGTTGACGGCGACTTCCTTCTTCCCCTCGACCTTCCTGCGGCCCGCCGTATCCGCGCTGGCTTTCATGGAGCGCTTGGCGGAGCTCACGTTCTCCCACAGGAAGAAGAAAAAGATGACCATCATGGCGATGGTGATGGCAGTGCCCATCTCGCCCGCCATGCCGGCCAGCACGATCAGGACGGAGGCGGCCAGCATCAGGACTGATTTCATGAGATAATCCGCCCGCCTGATGATGCCCGGCATGCAGATCAGGGAAATCGCCATGATCAGGCCGATGTTGGCGGTGACGCTGCCCACGGCGTTGCCGATGGCCATGTCCACGCTGCCCTTGGCTGCTGCCATGACGGAGACCAGCATCTCCGGCAGGGTGGTGGCCAGGCTGACGATTGTGGCCCCCACGATCAGCTTGGGGATGCCGCTGACCTCCGCGATCCAGGAGGCCGCGTCCACGAAGAAGTCCCCGCCCTTTACGATGAATACGATCCCTACGAGAAACAAGAAGATTACCGTTGCCAATTCCATTTTTCCAACCTCTTTCTTTCGTATTTTGAGATTTGCCGGTACTTTTCCTGACAGAGAAAAGACCCATGCATAGCGCAGAAAACATCCTGCAGGACGAACCCGCCAGTTTCCACAGCTATGTATGAGTCTCGTTATTTAAGACAAGCCAGACCTAAAAGGCCGCGTTTGTTGACTTGCCACGCGAATCGCGCTGACTACTCCCTCATAAAGGCATTTCTATCATTCCTGTCAGTGTAGCACAAGACAGGATGGGTGTCAATAGCGGTTTTGCGTTTTTTGCCTGTTTTTGGCATGTCTCCTTTTGGCATGTCCCTCTCCGCGCGGACGGCGGGGAGGGACGGTTCTTGGGGTGCGTGGAAACGCTATTTATAAAGCGATATCCCGAACTTCATCTTCCGGTATATTTTATAGCCGATGGTCCAGAACAGGGACACGATGATGTACAGGGTGGACAGGGCTCCTACGGCCCCGCCGAAGATGGTTAAAATCAGATATCCGATATTCATGGCATGATTCTCCTTTTCGATTTCCCATGCGACAGGCCAGGCGCGCTTCACCGGCGCGGATGCCGGATGTCAGGCACCGCAAACAGACCCTAGCATGGCAAGAGTATGGTTTCAAGGTCTGTTCTCTGGTTATCAATGTGGGAAAATCATGCTTTCTCTCCATCCTGTCGGTGGATATAGCATATGATGACGGTATTGCTTACGACCTCGTGGAACCCCACGGGGGAACCGGCCGCGCGGACAGATGCCCCGCAGGCGGAATAGGATGCCTCGGACAGCGCCGCGAAGACAAGCCCGCGGCCCGGACGGGACGGGCTCCTGCGCATGGCCTGGCAGGGGGCGAGGGCCGTCTCGGCATGGCTTAATGCTTTTGGCGCGTAGGCCTGCTCCGCCGGGGGAGTCCCGCGCCGGGCATGCAGGGAGGCCGCGCCGGAAAGAATCCCGTCCTCACAGGAGGGAGCGGACGCCAAAAAGGAATCTGCCCCGACACTGTCGAAGCACATCCCAAAGAGCAGGACGCATAGAATCCATAAGAGATAGACTGGCTTCCTGTAATGGCGCATGAGGCCCTCCCCTGAATCTGTAGGTGTAGACATTGTAACATAAATCCGCACTGCCGTCCATATCCCCCGGAGATTTTTTCCGTGGTACATGGGCCGGAGATCCGGATGTGGGAATATCGCGAAAGCCTTGCCATTCAAGGGCTGAGCGGTTATAATGAGAATACAGCCTGTTCGTGGATAAGGTGAGGAAGAACTCGATAGAAGAGGATGCGATAAAAAAGGCAATCAATGAGTGCATCCAGCAGGGAATCCTGTCGGATTATCTGAAGCGGAAAGGGAGCGAGGTGACGAATATGCTGATAGCGGAATACAGCTATGAGGAAGATATCCAGGTAAAGCAGCAGGAGGCGATGCAGAAAGGCTGGGAAGAGGGCCTGGAAAAAGGCTTGGAAAAGGGCCTGGAAAAAGGCCTGATTCTATCGGCGCAGATATTCAAGGCCATACAGCGCAATCCCGGCTTTGCAGACAAACAGATCGCGGAGACCGTAGGCTGCAGTCCCGACGATGTGGAGAGCGCCAGGAAAGCATTTGGGCTGTAAGCCGCATCGAAAAGAATGAAAATGAAAAACAAATAGCCCGATGGGCAGCCGTCCTGGTAATAGGATAGCTGTCCACCGGGCTATTCTATGTGCGCGGCCGGTCACTGGGCGCTTTTGCCTTCTGTCGCCTCTTTTGCGGCCTCTTCTTTTTTGAGCTGCTCCAATCCTAAGCGTATCAGCTCTACAGTTGCTTCCGAACGCGTCTGAAAGCGGCGTTCAAAACGAAAATTTTCAATTTGTTGGAACAATTCATTATCTACAGATACAGTATATCGTGGTCTATCAGTAGCCATGTTCATCACCTCAGTCGTGATTATACACCAGTGAACCAGAGATGTAAAGAACCAAATTTTAAAAAACCCACTTGACAGTGAACCGGTGAACTACTATAATAAAGTAAATGGTTCAGTGAATTACTGAACCAAAGGAGGCAAAATTATGGCAACAGACTCAAAACATTTCACGATTTCCATCACACCTAAAATGGAAGCAGATTTAGACTCGGCAAGGCAGAGCTCAGTAAGAAGTGACTGAGGCCTGACAGGCTTTGGAAATGGATGCCGCAAGGGGGGACGCTGTGTTTCCCCTCTGCGGTATTTTTTCTATCCTCATCTTAGTAAAAAGAGTGGACAAGCGTCCGCAATCGATGTATTCTGGTGAAAAGAGGTTGAGGCAAAAATACATAAAAGAAAGGAAATGGTGAAAATGGAATTTTCAAGAAAGTTCGTCAGCGAATGCAGGGAGCATTCCACCTACCTGGAGCACGTGGCGGCCCCGCTCTTCCGGAAGAGCTTCACACTTTCTACAGCCGGGGCCCAGGGGGAGATCGTCCTCTGCGGCCTGGGCTTCTACGACCTGTTCGTGAACGGCCGGAAGATCACGAAAGGCTTCCTGGCCCCCTATATCTCTAACACGGATCACATCGCCTACTACGACAGATATGACATCGCCCCCTATCTGCGCCAGGGCGAGAACGTCATCGGCGTCATGCTGGGGGACGGGTTCCAGAATGCGAAGACGAGGGTGTGGGACTTCATGGACAATGTGTTCAACTCCGCGCCCAAGCTTGCGCTGAGCGTTTCGCTTAAGGACGGCGAGGAGGAGCTGTGCTTCGATGCCACGGATTTCCTGTGCAGGAAAGGCCCTGTCTGGTTCAACGACCTGCGCTCCGGCGTGTTCTATGACAGGCGGCAGGAGCCCGCAGGTTGGGTAGAACCTGGGTTCGTGGAGGATGGGGAGTGGCATGCACCGATTGCGGTGGAGCGTCCCCGGGGGGAGGCCAGGCTATGCCAGGCAGACAATATCGTAGTCACAAAGGAGATCGCTCCGGTAAAAATCTATCCCGGCGAGATGGCGCCCTACGAGCCCAGGCCGGATGTCTATGACGGCCTGTTCGGGCAGGATACCCCGGAGAAAGCGCCGCAGCGGAGCGGCGGATATATCTATGACTTCGGCGAGAACAACGCAGGCATCTTCCGCCTGAAGATCAAAGGCACGCCCGGGCAGCGCATAGACATCCAGTGCAGCGAGGAAATGCTGGACGGGAAAGCGGACTACAACAACATCAATTTCTATCCGGACGGCTACGCCCAGCGCGACATCTATATCCTGGGCAGCGAGGAAGAGGAAGTCTTCGAGCCCATGTTCACATACCACGGCTTCCGCTACCTCTACGTGTCCGGCATCACGAAGGAGCAGGCCACGGAGGGTCTCCTGACCTACCTTGTCCTGAGCTCCGACCTAAAGGAGCGTGGGAGCTTTGCCTGCTCAGACGAGACGGCCAACAGGATATGCGAGATAGGACGGCGCAGCGACCTGTCCAATTTCTACTACTTCCCCACGGACTGCCCCCACAGGGAGAAGAACGGCTGGACCGGGGACGCGGCGGCTTCCGCGGAGCATGTCATGATGACCCTGGGAGCGGAGGAGAGCTACAGGGAGTGGCTGAACAATATCCGGCTCTCCCAGCACCCGGACGGGATGCTGCCCGGCATCGTGCCCACGGACACCTGGGGCTACGAGTGGGGGAACGGCCCGGCCTGGGACCGAGTCCTGTTCGAGCTCCCTTACCGCGTCTATCAGTACAGAGGGGATACGGAAATCATCCGGGAGAACGCCCATGCCATGCTGCGCTACCTGGAGTACATCAGCCGGCGCAGGGACGAAAAGGGCATCGTGGCCGTGGGGCTGGGCGACTGGGTGCCGGTGGACAGGGGCGCCGGGGACTATGAGGTCCCCCTGGGCTTCACGGATACGGTGATGGTGTACGACATGTGCCGCAAGGGCCAGGAGATGTTCGAGGCCGTGGGCCTGGGGCTCCACGGGGCCTTCGCCAGGCAGCTTGGGAAGGAGGTGCTGGAGGCGATCCGCAGCCGGTACATCGACTTCGGCACCATGACTGTAAAGGGCGCATGCCAGACCGGCCAGGCCCTGGCAATCTATCACGATATCTTCACCGACGGGGAGAAGCCGGAGGCGTTCCGCAGGCTGGTGGAGATCGTGCACCGGGACGGGGACAAGGTGACATGCGGCTTCCTGGGCCTGCGGGTGATCTACCATGTGCTGGCCCGGTTCGGGGAGGCAGAGCTGGCCTACCGGATGATCACAGGCAGGGAATACCCTTCCTACGGGTATTTCATAGAGCGCGGCGACACCACGGTGCCGGAGCAGTTCCTTCCGGATGAGAAGAGGCGCATGAGCTCCCAGAACCACCATTTCCTGGCCGATGTGTCCCAGTGGTACATCCGCTATCCCGGCGGCATCAACGTGAGGAGCAGCCGGGAGGTGTCCATCCGCCCGAAGTTCATAGAGAGCCTGACCTTTGCGAAGGCCCGCCATGTGCTGCCGGAGGGAGAGGTGGC